>JAUSFM010000009.1 GCA_030651375.1 Candidatus Woesearchaeota archaeon
AATACGTATCCTAATGGCCGTCCATTGATGTATTACGCACCGGGGTTCAACATCGTGGCGCGGAAGGTTGCACCATGAGTATCTTCAACAACAAAAAAGCCCACGGCCCGATTGACATCGGCTCCAAGATTATTCTGGTCATCTTGGGTATTGTTTTTATCAAGCTCGCGGTGAGCGGCGTGAGCCTGCCGCCGACGGTGCTGCTGTTTTTTGGCATATTCCTTATCATCTCGCAAATTTTAAGTTTTTTCATGTAAAAATTTATAAATAATGCTTCTGATTATACTCTCATCAAAAGAGGTATATATCATGGAACTTGTCCGGCTCGGCTTTCGCACCAAAATGATGCTGCTGCTCGGTGCAGGCTATCCCATTCTGACGTTCTTGTCGGTTATCATCCTTTCCTATTGTATTGACAACACCAAAGGCGGGCTGTGCTCAAAGCTCATTGGCAACATCCAGTCAATCTGGTCGCTGTGGATTGTGTGCACGATGTTGGTCCTGCTGATGCTGTTCTTGGGCAAGAAGGAAGACGAGGAAGAGAAAAATAAAGATTAAAGATATAAAAAATTAAAGGTCAATCACCACAAACGCTTTCCATATTCCTTTTTCTTTGGTCACACTGAAGCGGTGTAGTGTGACCGCTTTCAAGTCGTGGAGAAGATCTTGCTTTTTCTTTCCACTGCGGTCGATGGTGTCACCAAACACCGTGGAAGTTGCCTTCCATACTTTTGTTTTTTTGTTCTGGGTGACGCTGACGTCAATTTTTCGATACACCATCCCCTTAGTGTCCTTCACATAGATGAGTTCGTCGAGAAAGTCAAACAGCAGTTTTTCGATGTCAGTATTTTTGAGCAGTATCTTCTTTTTTATTCTTGCGGCGATTGTTTTCGGGCTGGCGCTTGATTCAGCAACTGCCTGCGCGCACGATTTGAATAGTCCGCTGATTGTCGTTGCATTCGCCTCAAAGGCGAGGTCTGCCGTAATCATGTTTTCTTTGAGGTGGAAGGGCATGATAATATCTTTTAATTTGGTGTCTTTAAATACTTTTTTACATAATCAAGAAATTAAAAATAGTTGTCGTTTGGGTGCACTTTATCGAACAGCCTGAATTGGATGCGGTAAAATCTGTTTCAACTCGGTGTTAACCTCTCTATTCCATGCGTCCCTTTTCTTTTTTGCATCATCAAAATCTAATCCTTCAGATTCAAAATAAGACTTTTTGAAACCTCCATCTGATACGCAAAAAGTATATCTGCCAGAATCGGATCTTCTTTCTCTTGTTATGCTAAAAGTTAGGCCCAGAATTAAATCATGATCATATAATCTTCTTTCAAACTTCATAGCTCGCACTTTCTTTTCAGATAGAGCTATGCGGAGAAATGCCTCCCCCATAATCCCTTCATCTTTAACCCCTTCAAGTACGGCAACCACCATATCGGCAAGATCTTCCACTTGGTATTCTCCGGTTGTTCCCTCTCTCCAACCACCAATTGAATCGACAGTTATCATATCTGATCTTACTCTACTCTTGTCAGAATGGAATTCATATGCTCTAAAATAGTTTGAACGAACTACTGCTGTTAGATTTTCAATTGCTTGGTCTTGTGATAAACCGGTTGCTTCTTTCAAATAACTCATTTTATTCTGGGCACACCGAACTCCTTTATAACCCTTTCTATCTCTACCAGCTATAAGGTTATTATAATGACAGAACCAAACAAGGTACACACATAGAAAAAGATAATCATCCCATCTTCTTGCGCATCTTCGTCAGGGCAATATAGTCATCTTTTGTTCCTGAGCCGTCTTTGCACTTTGCCTCTAAGACCGCTAACTCTGCTTTCCATTCTTTCTGCCGTCGTTCCAATTCTTTTTTGCTTTGTGCCATACTATCTCTCAAAACTTCTTATTATATAAAATTAACGGAACGCAGAGAGAAATAAAAGATTTTTTTGGTGATTTTCGGTATTCTCACATAGGTTTATAAACAATTAGGGCTTCTTTCATTTTTATGGGACAGAACTTTTGGACGGTTGTTGCGGGAGTCATTTCAGAAGCAGACATCCTTCTTGAAATAATTGACGCGCGGGCAGTCGATGAAACAAGAAACATAGTAATCGAGGAAAAAGTCAAAAAAAGCGGAAAAACACTTATCTATGTTTTGAACAAATGCGACCTTGCTGATAAGGAAAAACTTGACAAGCTCAAGAAAACGCTGGTTCCTTCAGTGTTTATCTCCTGCAAAACCTATCACGGCATCAACATTCTCAAAGAAAAAATAATTATCGAAGGCAAGAGGAAGGGTTTGGAAAAGCCGCGCGTCGGCGTCTTGGGATATCCCAACATGGGCAAAAGTTCCGTTATCAACGCGTTGAGCGGAACCTCAAAGGCGCGAACATCAAGCATATCAGGGCTTACGCGCGGAAAGCAGTATATCAGCATGCGGCAATTTTCTCTTATTGACACACCCGGCGTCATTCCGTACGGCGAAAATGATCGGATAAAAAATGCGATGACCGGGATAAATACCAAATCAAAACATCCAGAATCTGACCTTCTGCTGATAATGCAAGAGCATCCTGGAATTATAGAATCGCATTACACTGTTCCGGTAGGAAAAGATACAGAAAAAACTCTTGAGAAAATTGCGATTAAAATAAACTATATTAAAAAAGGCAACCTTCCTGATACCGCGCGGGCATCTGAACTAATTCTTAAGCTGCTGCGGGAAGGAAAAATAAAAATGTGATTATCTTGGTTGCGCGTCCAATTGCCACCTTCCCCGATAATTTTGAGCTTGGCCGGGTTGATATACTCCAAAACTGGAAATAGTTCCATCTGGTTTATGTATGGTTCCATCATATTTTATTTCCGTAAAACGGCTAACGTCTAAACGACCTAGTTCTTCAGGCAATTTTACTCTGCCTCGGTATAGTTTTGTAAATTCAATTTTTGTCCCTTCGATTGTGCCTACCAATCCTGAATCGCCAAAGACATCTTTTCCCTGTGCAATAAAAAGGCCGGATGTAGGGTCATACTCCAACACCCACACATTAAATGTATATGTTCTATTATTAACAGCATTTGTCTCTTGCCTTCGTGCAAGGCCGGTTGGGTCATCTTTGAATCGCCCTGCATCAAACTCTTCTGATGCTCTTATCAATTCAGAATCTCTATGAAAGAATCCGCTCAATGTTAAACCAACAAGGTCGTCTCTTTGGAACATACCCTGCCCTTCCAGCCTGATTATAAATAGTTTTTGTAACTCAACTACTCATATCCTTCCCCGTTTCATTATCGAAGTGGCAACCCACAATCCAATCGCGCCAGCGGCAGTCAATCCTATCAGCGCAAACGCCGGAAAGCCGAAAATCATCGGGCCCGTTGGCAGCTGCATAATCAAGGCAGAGGCAACAATAAACGCAGCGACAATCATGCCGAGCGTGAGCCGGTTTGAGGAACGGTCAATCTCAAGCTCAATCTCATGCAAGTCCTTGTGGCGGAAGTCAAATTCTAGCTTGCCGCGCTCGAATGTTCGAATTACATTATCCACGCGCCGCGGAAGGTCGCGCGCCCTGCTGAACAGCACCGCCGCCGCTTTTTTTATGTTCGTACTGATATTCTCGACACTCATGCGCTTGCGCACCAGCTCGTGCATGGATGGAGTGAGGACAACCTGCACGTTGAAGCTTGGGTCAAGCGATCGGCAGATTCCTTCGGCAGTTCCAATCGCCTTGCCGAGCATGAAGAAATCCTTGGGAATGCGCGCCTGATACTTGATGTTCAGTGCTCCTAACTCCTGAATCACTTTCTGCAGGTCAATATCTCCCAGCTCAATGTTTTGGTATTCATCAAGCATGTTTTTCAGGTCTGCTTTCAACTCATGCATCGGCACCTCAACTTCCGTCGCATCAAACCGGAGCAGCGCGCGGGCAAGTTCGTCGATGTTAAACTGGAGCAGGTTGATGAAGACATCAGTGATGTTGTCTGAAAATTCTGGGTCAATTCCCTTCATCATGCCAAAATCCAAATACCCAACGATATTGTTTCTCAACACCATGATATTGCCCGGGTGCGGGTCGGCATGGAAGAACCGGTGCTCAAACACCTGCTGAAAGATGGAGAGGATGAATCGGCGCGCAATAATTTTTCGGTTGTACTGCTGGCTCGGAAATTTTCGGAGAAGCTGTTTTTCGTCCTCTGTTTTTGTTTTCTTTTTTGAAATGTCTTCAATCCTAATAAGGTCGGTTATCTTAATGCCATCAATAAACTCCATGGTGAGTACATTTTTTGACGTATAGTTCCAGTATACGCGGGGAACCTTGACTGTTTTGTCGCCGCTAAAATTTTTTGCAAACCGGTCAATATTCGCGCCTTCGAGCTTGTAATTCATCTCGCGGTGAATCTGCTTGTCAAATTCCTCAACAAATCCCTTGGGGTTGAAGAGCCGGGCTTGCGGGAATTCTTTTTCAATTTTTTCGGCGAGATAATACAGAATGCGCACGTCATGGTCAATGGTTTCCTTGATGTTCGGGCGCACGATTTTGACGACGACATGCTCACCGGTTTTGAGCCATGCTTCATGCACCTGTCCGATGGATGCGGACGCCAGCGGCGTTTCATTGAACTTTTTGAAGACTTGCGACGCTGGCTTGCCTAAGTCTTGTTCAATGGTTGTGGTGACCTGCTCAAAGCCGAATGGCTTGACATGGTCTTGGAGCTTGCTTAATTCTTCGATATAATCCGACGGAAGAATATCTGGTCGTGTCGAGAGAACCTGCCCCAGTTTGACAAATGTCGGGCCGAGTTCTTCAAGCACGGTGCGGAACCGCGCAGCCGGAGAAATATGCTTTACGCCCCGCATAAACACGCGGTCAGTCAGCGGAAGGTGCGCTTTTAATTCAATGCGGTCAATGACATAGCTGAAGCCGTGGCGTGCGAGAACACGTGCAATCTGACGGAGGCGTCCGCTGCTATCTTGGGGGTCATTCATGAACCTGCTCTTTTAGCGTTTCTTTTTTCGCCCGGATTTTTTTGCGCCGAGCAGCCGTTCAAGCCGGTCCAATGCCGTGTGTGCTGCATGAATGTGCTTTGGCGTGAGGCCGGACAGCCGGGCAACATACTTGAGTTCGCGTTCGGCAACCTGCTCAAAATGTTTGCACTCTTTTTGAGACTCTTTGACCAAATTGAACACGAATTTTTTGCCTTCAGCGGGCGTGAGCTTGCTGTTTTTCAGCTGCTTGACTGCCTTTTCAGCTTTTTCTTTTGTCAGGGCTCCTGCGCCTAGGCCCAGCAGAATTGCTTTTTTGAGAACGTCTTTCATACTACACCTCTTTTATACTTGATACTCATTGATGTCATTGATACTCCTTTCTCTTATTTATATACTCTTGTTTTTAAATTTTCTTATTATCGCTCGGTTCTTACTCTGCTCTCGCGCTGCTCTCACTCGGTCTTTGCATTCTCCTTTAAAAGCAAAAACCTAATAAGCGACCTCTGGCACGCTGTCTTCATGCCTGACTATAGCAAACAAATCAAGGAGTTTGAAGCTGAACTCGAGAAGATGCAGTATAATAAGCACACCCAAAAACATTATGGTTTGGTGCGCGCAAAAATTGCCAAGCTCCGCGAGACTGAAGTTTCACGCTCAAAAGGCAGCAAAATTCCTGACGGCTACTCGGTCAAGAAAAGTGGCGACGCGACGGTGATTCTTGTTGGATTTCCATCCGCAGGAAAGTCAACGCTGCTCAACGTGCTGACTGATGCGAAATCACGCGTCGGCGCCTATGCGTTCACCACGCTGACCGTTATTCCCGGATTGATGCGGCATGAGAACGCTAAGATTCAGGTTCTCGACGTGCCCGGCATTGTGGAAGGCGCAGCCAGCGGCAGGGGCAGAGGGCGTGAAGTGCTTGCCGTGATGCGCACCGCAGACTTGTGCCTGATTCTTATTGATGTTAATTATCCGGAACATCTGCCGGTGCTGCGCAAAGAAATCTACGATGCGGGCCTGCGGCTTGACCAGCGCTTGCCGGAAGTGAAAATCACCAAAAAAACACGGGGAGGGCTTGATGTTGCCACGACGGTAAAGCTCACGCACATGACATTTGAAACCATTGAAGCGGTGCTCAAGGAAATGCGCATCCATAACGCCGATGTGGTCATTCGCACGGACATTACGGTTGACCAGCTCATTGACATTGTTGAGGGAAATAAAATCTACTTGCCATCCCTTGTGGTGCTGAATAAAATTGACTTGGTTGACAAGGCAACCGTTGACCGGGTGAAAGCAATAGTGAAGCCGGACCTGTGCATTTCAGCGCAGGAAAAAATCAGCATCGACGACCTCAAGAATGCCACCTTCAAAAATCTTGACCTGATTCGGCTGTACTGCAAGGAAGTTGGAAAAAAAGCAGATCTCCAAGTTCCGCTGATTATGAAACGCAATTCAATGGTTCGCGACATGTGCAACAAGCTGCACCGCGATTTTGTGATGAGATTTAAGTTCGCGCGCGTGTGGGGATCAAGCAAGTTTCCCGGCCAAAAGCTTTCATTAAATTATCACCTGCAGGACGGTGATGTTGTTGAACTGCATCTCCGGTGAATGTTGTTTTGTTGTTTTTAATCCTTTTAATGGTTCTTAACTGTTTTTTTAATTGTTTTTAATTGTTTTTAATCGTTTTTAATCAGTCTCTATGGAACAGTTACAAAACGAGTGAGCGCTCTTTCCCGAGCATTTTTTACCTCGTAAAAAATAGAAAGGTATAAATATGACTGACGCTTTAACTCTTTTTTATTCACCCACGCTCGGTATTGAATGATGCTGAGTTGATGAATAGTTGATGAACATCAACAAAAAATAACAAAAAACTAAATAAAAACTAAATAAAAACTAAATAAAATAGGTGTTTGACAACACTCGTACGGGGGGTACACAATGGGACAGCAAGATATCTACGATTTTTTAAAAAACAACAAAGAAGACTGGTACACTTCTAAAGAACTTAGCAAGCATCTCGGCATTTCTATCGGCTCGGTAACCATGAGCTTGAAAAAATTGCGCGAAAGCAGAAGCGTGAAGTTCCAGACCACCAAGAGAAACATGTTCAAGTACATGTTTAAGAAATAAAGTATTTAAATTATTTTTTAATTCCTGTGTGCTGAGAAAAAATATAATTTTCTTCTCTTTTACTCTATACCTCTAATCGAGCCACAATCTTTTTATACCTCCCTCATTCTCCAAACGTAATGCATGATTTTGCATTGTAGGCAAGACAATGACACAAAAAACAATCACCATTACGTTTCCGGACGGAACAAAAAAACAATATCCGCACGGCATTTCTGCGCTCGACGTTGCAAAATCAATTTCTGAAGGGCTTGCGCGCGCGGCGCTTGACTTAAAAGTTGATGATGTTTCTGTTCCGTCCGACACAAGCATCGAAAAAGACGGCACCTTCAAAGTTATTACCTTCAAAGACAAGGAAGGGCAAGATGCGCTGCGCCATTCCTGTGCCCACCTGCTCGCCGCCGCAGTCATGGAATTATGGCCAGATACCAAGCGCACCATCGGTCCGGCCATTGAAGACGGTTTCTATTTCGATTTCGAATTTGCTCGGCCGCTCACGGTCGACGATTTTCCCCAGATTGAAAAAAAGATGAAGGAAATTCTCCCGTCGTGGAAAAACTTCGAGCGGCATGACTTGTCTGCTGCTGAAGCCAAAAAAGAATACCCAAACAATCCGTACAAGCATGAGCTCATTACTGAATTTTCAAAGGGAAACAAAAAAGTTTCATTCTACAAATCAGGCGCATACTGGGATTTGTGCAAGGGCGGCCACATTCTTAATCCGGCAAAACATTTGCAATCCTTCAAACTGCTTTCAGTTGCCGGCGCGTACTGGCGCGGCGACTCAAAAAATATCATGCTCACGCGTATTTACGCAACCGTGTTTCCAGAGAAGAAAGAGCTTGCCGACTATGTGAACCGGCTCGAAGAGGCAAAGAAGCGCGATCACCGCAAGCTTGGCAAGGAGCTGGAATTATTCATGTTCAACGAACTGTCGCCTGGCGCTCCGTTTTTCTATCCTAAAGGCGCGCTCATATTTAATGCGCTCCTCACTTTTGTGCGCACCGAGTACCGTAACCGCGGCTACCAAGAAGTCATCACGCCCCAACTTTATCACAAGGAACTCTGGGAAACTTCGGGCCACTGGGAGCACTACCGCGAAAATATGTTTCTCACGACTGTGGAAGGCCATGAATTCGCGCTGAAGCCGATGAACTGCCCGTCACACCTGCTTATGTACAAGCAGAAACTCCACAGCTACAAGGAACTGCCGCTGCGCTATGCGGATTTTTGTTCGCTGCACCGCAACGAATTGTCCGGCGTGCTCGCCGGCTTGACGCGCGTGCGAAAATTCAGCCAGGATGACGCACACATTTTTGTTGCTGAAGAGCAGATCGAAAATGAAGTGCTGAATCTCATTGATTTTGCTGATTACATTTACAAAAAAGTGTTCAACTTTGAATGCCACTTCGAGCTTTCAACCAAGCCGGACAAGGCACTCGGCTCTGCAGAGCTGTGGAAAAAAGCCGAACATGCATTGGAAAACGCGCTGAAAAAGAAAAAGCTTGCCTACAAAATCAACGCCGGTGACGGCGCCTTCTATGGGCCGAAAATTGATATGCACGTCAAGGACGCGCTTGGTCGAAGTTGGCAGCTTGCAACGATACAGCTCGACTTTAATTTGCCCCAGCGCTTTGACGCAACCTACGAAGGCAGCGATGGAAAACGCCACCCAGTCATCATGATTCACCGCGCACTGCTCGGCAGCCTTGAGCGCTTCATCGGAATCCTGATTGAACACTTTGCCGGGAAATTCCCTCTCTGGATAAGCCCGACGCAGGTCAAAATACTGACGGTTGCCGACCGGCATATCGAGTATGCGCAGACTGTCCATCAGAAATTCTTTGACGCCGGATTCAATGTTGAGATTGATGCACGGCCAGAAAGCATTCCGAAAAAAGTGCGGGAAGCGCAGCTCCAACAGTGGAATTACATCCTTGTGGTGGGCGACAAGGAAATTGACGACAATACCGTGAGCGTGCGCACCCGCAAGAATGATGTGGTTGGGGCGAAGAAGATTGATGTGTTTATTGCGGAATTGAAAGAGGAAGTGGAAAAGAAAGAGATACGATAAATATGAACCTGCTTTTAATTCCGGGCGAAGGAAAGGACTCGAATGAACAGTGGCTTGGCGATATTGAACAAAAACTACTCCACCATCCTAACAGCCCTTTTCAATTGCAACGACACTCAACTCGTCTATCTTACGCTCATTGGTATCATGATGATCAAGAATTTGATCCTCAGCGTGAGCTTTTTCAGCTTCGTTTGAAGCTTGACACCTATGGCAGCAGATACTATTTCGTCTTCGCCAAATCCGCTGGCTCGGTTCTTTTTTTGCAGGCGCTTGCTGACGGTGCGCCAAAACCAGTCGGTGCAGTGTTTGCTGGCGTGCCGTTGCCGCAGGATCCCGCGTCCAGTATGTATAAACAATATGATGTCGGTGAACTATTGAAACGCCATACTGTCCCGACCGTCATCATCCAAAATGCGGATGAACGGTTCAGAAAACCTGTTCATCTGTGTGCCTCACTTGCAAAATGGGGCGCGACATCGTGCGAGGTTGTGGTCGGAACTGATCCGGGGCATTCGTATTCTGTTGACACCGTTGTGCACCATGTTTTGAAGCAGGTTGAAACTGTTATGCCGAGATAATTTTTTTCTTTCGTGAATTTTTTCTTTTCATTGTCTCTACAAAACCAAAATCTTTATATAAAAACAAGGGTTGGGACACTTCGAAATGCACAAAAAAGAAATGAAGCACGAGCCATCAAAAGAGTCCGAGCATAAACGCCTCGACCATGGCATGCACACCGGCTTTGATGACGGCTTTGAGCCGCTCGTGTCGCTTGACCTTGAAAAATGCAAGGATGTTGATGAGCTCACCCAAGCGATGGCGAATACTGCCTTTGGCGGCAGGTGCCTCGGCGAGGCAGTTGATGTGTTCTATGCAGCGATTACTGATCCTGACTGTTTTGTCGTCATGAGCCTTTCCGGTGCCATGACGCCGGCGAAGATGGGCTTGCTTATTTGTGACATGATTGACCTTGGCATGATTCACGCGCTGGTCTCCACCGGCGCATTAATGACGCATGGCTTTGTTGAGGCGCAGGGCATGTCTCATTTCAAGTATAAACCGGGCCAGATGGATGACAACGAACTCTACGAAAAAGGATACGATCGTATCTATGATGTGCTTGAGCTGGAAAAAAATCTCGACGACACCGAGCTTATTTTCCGTGAAATCATGAAGCCAGTCAATGCCGATGAAATTCAATGCAGCCATAAAATTTTGCGCGAGTGCGGCCGATGGCTTGCGACCAACACCAAGGGGCGTGGCATTCTCAAAAGCGCTTTTGTCAACAATGTTCCGGTGTATGTTCCTGCGTTTACCGACTGCGAAATGGGCCTTGACTTCGGCATTCTCAACCGGCGGCGCAGAGTGACAGATCAGAAACCGTTTACATTCAATCCTTTTTTTGATCTCGACCATTTTGCAGAATTCATGCGCCAGCAAAAAGACACAGGTATTTTCACGATTGGCGGCGGCGTGCCGAGAAACTGGGCGCAGCAAGTCGCGCCGTACCTTGACATCATGCACAAGCGGCTCGAGAATGAGTGCCCAGCGTGCCATGGCAAGGGATGCGCCAAGTGTGAAAACCGCGGCTACTTGAGCGAGTCAGCGCAGGGCGCTCGTCGGTACAAATATGCTGTGCGCATTTGCCCTGAACCAGTGCACTGGGGCGGATTGTCCGGCTGCACCTACAGCGAGGGCGTCACGTGGGGAAAATTTGTGCCGCTGAATGAAGGAGGAAAATGGTCTGAAGTGCCGGTTGACGCGACAGTCGCGTGGCCGCTGATTCTCAAAGCAGTCATTGAGCGCCTGAAAAAAAATAACAAGTTGAGCATTCTCAAAGAAAAACAGAAACGTATGCAGGCCTGCCTGAAAAAGGCCGATGATGTTGTCCAAACCATGTACAGCGCATAATTCTGCCTACTTCTTGATACCTCAAAAGATTTAGGAAGATTTATAAATCTCCCCTAATCTGTACGACGTATGGGACTGAAAAAACGCGAAGAAGAAATACGGCATCAGCAGGAAGAAGAAATCCGCCGTATCAAACTTCCCCGCCCGCCGGAAACCTTCGGCATTGTTGAACAGCGGCTCGGCGGAAGCAGAATGACCATCCGCTGCCTCGATGGCGTCAAGCGCATTTGCCGCATTCCCGGCCGGCTCAAGCGCCAGTTGTGGGTGCGCGAAGGAGACCTCGTGATTGCCGAGCCGTGGGAGTACGACAAAAACAAGGGAGACATCATTTTCAAGTACCGCCATTCTCAAGTTGACTGGCTCAAGCGCCAGGGAAAACTGAAAGGGCTTGAAGATTTGGAAGAGTTCTGATTACGTTGTGTTGAATTTATTTCTCTTTCTTGAAATACATCCACCACGCAATACCTGCGGTGCCAACCGTTATGGCAGCGTCGGCGATATTAAACGTCGGAATAACAAAAAAGTTAATGTAATCAATCACATACCCCAGATTCACACGGTCAACCAAATTGCTGACCGCGCCGCCGGCGATGAGCGCAACATACGGCAGAACCGTTGTTGGTGTTTTTCGCAAGTACCATACAATGCCAATCAGCACGGCAACTGAAAACCAAATCAAGAACATTGTTTTTCCTTGCAGAATTCCAAATGACGCGCCATGATTTTGCGAATAGGTAATACTGAAAAAAGCACGATGCGCAATTTCTTCATTGAGAGGAATACTTTTTGAAACGGTATCTTTCACCAGCTGATCAATGAATAAAATGCCTGCGGCAATACTCGCGAAAAGAATTTCTCGGGCATGCCTCATTGTTTCATCACCAGCCACCTTTGCGGATGAGCCGCTGTAAATCCTGCTCAAGCGTTGACATGCGCATGCTTAATGATTCAATGCTTGAGCGGATGGAATCCAGCTTCGCTGATACAATTTCGATATCTTTTGACATCATGTCCGGGCCTGTGGGAATCTGCATGGGTCGTGGCCGCGCATATCCCTCGCGCTCTTCAAGTGGTGATGGGCGCAAGCCAGCACCACCGCCCTCATACCCTTTTCCGGTGATGGTCATGCCGGGCATTGTTGTCTCGCTTGCACTTGGGAATGGCCCGAGTGATTCAGTGCCGCCGAGGCCGGCTGTTTGGTCGCTTGTTCCCCATTGCCCCATACCAAGTTCAGTTCCTTTTCCCATGTCCATCGACGGAAACGGCTCTTCTTTTTTCCAAAACTTGAGTTTGTCAAACACACCCATGGTCGTCCTCCTTTGTGCTTAGCTCAGCAGCTTGCCGATAATTGGCACGTCTTTTTTTGAAGCCAGTTTCAAAATTCTGTTTGGTATAATCTTGATGACCTTAAACATAAATGTTTCTTCGTAAATAACGACTTGTTTGTTATGGTAACTATTGAGCAAAAAGAGCGGGCCTTGCTGTGTGGTTGCTTCAGACACCAACGCGCCAAACAATGCACCCTTAATTTGTCCACTGCCGCCAATCTGTTTCTGGATTTCATCAAGGTACTGCTTTTTTGCCTCTTCGCGAAATTCAGGCGCAATATCTTCCCGCTGTACCCCTGCTTCAACCACCCGATCAGCATACATATCCACTGCGTCCGGCGCGTTCATGATAGTGAATGCATCGTCTCGGGAAACATCTTCTCCTGCAAACGAAATTTTTTCAATGAAGCCAAGTGCCTGGCGCTTGACAATAAACAGCTTGTAACTTTCTTTCTTCATAGCATTGAGTTCGCCGCGTTGGTAATCCTGCGTGTACTGGTCGAGCGTTGCCTGATCTAAAAAAATGGGTGGTTGCCCTTCTTTCAGCACGCCAGTAAAGCCGGCAATGATTGCGTTGTTGTCGTCCAACAGAATCGTCTTTGGAGATGTTTCAAACTTATTCGTGAAATCAGTCGTGTCAAGTTGGAGCATGATGCCCACACCAAACATCATGACTGAAAACAGAAGTCCGGCGACTGCCGGGAGCGTGAGCCCTTCGCGTACAATCTTGATAATGCCCAACACAATAGGAATTATGAGAATGACGATAAGAATGTACGTTAATGGCAGCGCCATGCGAGTCCTCTTTTTCTTCCTTTCTTTGCGTATATCTTGCTTATAAACAGACTTTTTTCTTTTTAAATGTATAGTTTTATGTGCGGATTTTTTAGGCAAATCTTATAAACCTCCTCTTTTCTTGACAGCGTATGAGCATCGACGCCCTTGCAACTGCCGCCCAATTTGTTCGCCGCATGCCGACGAACTGGGCAGCTAAAAACTTCTTTCCAAACGCAGAGATTGATTCGCTTGCCGATGAGCGTCTGTTTCCTTTGCTGGAAGAAAAAGGCATTAAAGGCGTTATAGTCGATGTCGACAGCACCATTACTAAATATCATGGTACCGAAGTTGACGACACGGTTGCTGATACATTTGCGCAGCTGTGCGAGACGTATCCGGTTGTGATTCTCTCAAATTCTAACGAAGCACGTTTTTGTGAACTCGGCACAGTCTTTCCTGACATCCCCGTTTTGCGCGCCTACGAAGGACGAACCGCAGAATTACGCTGGCATGGTTTCCGTGCGTATCGCCGGCTTTTTCGGGGATTTTCTACTCTTGACCCAGATCCTCATTTTGATAGTTCTCCAGAAGTGCGTTCGATTCACCAAACAGATTCCCCTGGTCTTCACCCCCGCCTCACATACTATCGTGCCCTACGAAAACCGAACCCTTTATTATTCAACTATGCACAACGAGAACTCGGCATTAACGATCAAAAAAAAGTTGTAGTCATCGGCGATCGGCACTCAACCGACATCAGCGGCGGAAATCAGGCAGGCATGTACACGATAAAAGTTGCGCCGCTCCGGCCGGAAACCGAGCCGTTCACGGCAAAACTTGGGCGCAGAATTGAGAATGCTGTGAAATATTGGCATGTGGCGTAATTAATCTTCTTTCTCCTTCAAAACGGCCAAAAATAAATCATCACCGGCACCAACAAACAGGCCATGGCGTGGGTTCTCGTCACCTTGACTATCGCCGGGACAAGCCCGAGTGCCGTGCTCACCACTAACACCAGGATGCCGAGCGGGCCGGCGAGCACAGCGGTAAGAAACACAATAAACAGTATAACGCTCATAATCAGTTTCGGATAATTAATCCTGCTGATGCACGCGCAAAATCCCTTCCCCAAAAAAAGCGCGAGCACCACACCGATGCCGCCGGTAATCAGCGCCGTGCTTAGAAATATAAGGATGGTGTGCGGCGTTACGTTGGTGATCAGTTTCTGCACCGCAACAATGCTCCCGTTGCGCGCCTTGTTGAGCACAAAAAGCGCAACGAGGCTGAGCACAAAATTCGCCGTGTTTATGGCGCCCATCAAAATCATAAATCCGTGGTCACCCAGCTTTCGCGTGAACTGCATGCTCATCACTGCAGCAGTTGACGCACCAAGCCCCGGCATGATTGCAGTGATAAACCCAGAAAGCTGGCCTGAACACACTGCTTTCAACGCTGTGCCAAAGCGCAGCTTTATTTTTGTCGTCTGCATCTGTGGTGGAATAGTGTTCTGTTCGTTGATGCTCATCAGCATCGTCGAAACACCAAACAGCCCCGACAGCATCGGCAACATCGGTTCGCGCAGCTCAAGCTTGAACACTACCAGCCCAAGCAAACCCGCAAGCGCAAACACTACGCACGCCCATACTTTTTTTTGGTCGCGCAAAATCATAAACCCTACCGACGCAAGCAGCAGCCAGAACATCATCCGCGCCAAAAATGGATAGCCATATTTTACGATGGGGATAAAGACAGGAAACAAAAACACACTCAACAGCAGCGCCGAAAAACTTCCAATGACCGTCAATTTTACCGCCATCAACCCCATCCCTTTCAGCAGGTAGCGGTGGCCGGGCAATACACCGAGCGCGGTTTCACTTTCAGGCGCTCCAAGAAAAACGGACGGCAATGAATCGAGAAACACATGGGTGATACTAAGTGCAATGATGAACGTGCACAGCACTACTGCGTTGGTGTATTTCATGAGAAACGGTGAAGCAGAGACCACTAAGGTCGATACCAGATTGATGTGCACGCCCGGCGCCATTCCGGTGAGTATGCCGATTACTATTCCTGTAACAATGGCGATGATGTAATGGAGGAACATATCTCTTTTTTCTTTAGTAAACCTTCTTAATATGCGTATCTTGCTAAAACTCGGAAGATTTTCGACACGTCCGGAATGGTTCCGGCGTGGTCGGAAGATTTCCGGTTTTTTGCCGGTTTTCCGGATATATTCCGTTTTGTCCGGAACCGTACTTTTTCTACGTCGAAACCAGCACTCTTAAAAAAATTTAAAAAGGCCAACCCCTTAAATGTATACTATGGGCTTGTTATCTCTTTTTATGCGAAAAAAACAGCAGCCGTTTGAACGCATGCTCACCGAACCGGCAACATCGGTGATGCAACCCTCTTCTCAGGATGTTCCTCTGCAGCCCAAGAAGACGTGGAAAAAACTCGCTTTGATTCTTCCCGGCGGCGGCGCGCGCGGTGCTATCGAGGTTGGCGGCTTGAAAACACTATGGCGGTATAATCTCATTCCAGACGTGATTATCGGCTCAAGTGTCGGCTCTATCACCAGCGCGGCTATTGCATCAGGAAGAACACCTGGCGAGGTTGAAAAAATCTGGCTTACGTTTTCAAAAGACATGCTGCTGCCGATGAATTATCGCATCTTCTGGGAACTTAAAAAAACAAAATCACTGGCGCGCACGGTTAACCTCAAAAAAGTGTTGAACTACAGTGTAAAAAGCGACTATTTTGAAGAATGCAAAATTCCGCTGTATATTATTGTGACGCGGCTGTCTGATGGTGAAGGCGTCTACTTCAATAAAGGGCCTATCCGCGATGCGGTGCTTGCAAGTATGGCGGTTCCTCCCCATTATCCCCCACACCTTATTGATAACATCAAGTATGTTGACGGAAGTATTAGCGGTGTGAACGGCATAAAAAAAGCAGTTGAACTTGGCTGCGACGCCATTCTGATTCTCAACTGTTACAACACGTCAAAACGCTATGACTTTGATGGAATTCTTGATGTTACCTCACACAGCCTTGACCTTATGTTCAACAAAAATATGCTGCGGGAAATTGACCTCTGTGCCAGTCCGTTTGGAAACACCCAGATTTTTCTTGTTCGCGTGCCTGACCTGAATATCGACACGGTTGATTTTTCAAAAACCAGAGAACTCATTCAGCTTGGTGAAGAAAAAACAGAAGAGCTTCTCCGCCAAAGAAACATTATCCGCTGAATCCACTAAAACTTATTCTTCTTTATTTTCAAGAGATAACCACCCACATTAATTACCGGATGCAACAAACCAAAAAGCACAAGGGTTGTTATCCAAACCGCGACCGGTTGCGGCGCCACGAAAAAATGTACAGCAATCAGCGCGCCGAGAATCCAATCGATCTGGTCAAACGGCACCCATGAGCCGCCCGGCTTGATGCCAATCTGTCGCTTGAAAAAACTTTTTATCGCATCGCCGAGCAGCGCGCCGGCGCCGAGAGCAATGCCGAGTATGATGCTGTTACGAACTGAAATTTCCACGGCAACGCTCCCCGGTTCCATGGGCACTCTCCAAATGAAGTACGATATCAGAACTGCTCCTCCAATACCAAACACCAACCCTCGCCATGTTTTGTGGTCGCCAAAAATCCGCTTGCCGCGGAACGAATAGCCGAAATCCATCGGCACGTTGAGAACTGGAATTTTTGCCACAAGCACGGGCATCATGTTGGCTACGCCAGCAGGGAGGAAGAAAGTAACTGTCGTGAGGATTAGGTCAATCAGATTTTGCATACTCCTGTTTGCGCAGGCCTATTATATAAATATTTTTAAAAACAGCTCACTGCACCATCACCATGGACATTGAAGACACTCGTTTCAAAAGCCATGTTGACCCGGCTATTTATGGCATTTTTCGCCGCATTTTTCACCTTGCAAAAAATAAACAGTTTCCGATTGCTGCATCGGGCTTCACCTGCTCCGGCCATGTGTACGACGTCAAACTCCCTGCTGAACAAAAAAAAGAATACGTCAGCATGGCCACAGGAAAGCTTGAAAAAATCCATCCGGGCGCGTATATGTACCTTCTTTTCAGAACAAAGGGGAGCCAGTTTGAAAAGGCGCATTTTCTGCACGAGCGTATTCTTTCCATTAACAAAGACCGTGCCAACCATCTGTACAGCGTTCTTGTTGAATCGGTTAATCCGTCTGACTTTTTTCCGCCGCAAGGAAAAGACCTTTCTTCATTTGAACAAGGCCATGGCCACCTTCTGGTGCGGTACGAACTCACCTTCCTAAAACCGCTTTCAAAACTAACGCCGGATGAAGCCCGTGAGGCATTGTGCCATTTCTGGCAGAATTTTAGCGACCTTATCTGGAGCTATGAATCATTGAAATTATTCAAAAAGCGTGAAATCATACAAGCGGCATGGTTCGCGTATCGCGGGCTGGGGGATGACCTTCTGTTTGGCTAAGCTCTTTCAATGCTTCTCCAACAAGGTATAATGAGCCGGTTATCAAAATCAGGCTGTTCTCCCGTGCAATGCTCTGTGCCTTGTGCAACGCTTCGGGCACATTGCGGGAAAACAGAATCACTTTTGTCTCCTGTTGCGGCAGTACACGATTCGCATTATTATACAGCCGATAGACTTGTTCCGGCTCGGCACTGCGGCCAACGGCTGGCTTGGTGAGAATGACTCTGGTTACCATCGGAAACAACGCGCTGGTCATTGCGATGATATCTTTGTCGTTCATCACGCCGAACACCAACACAATCTCGCGGTAGTTTTGTTTTATTTTTTCCAATTCTTTGACCAGTGCCTGTATACCCTGCAGATTGTGCGCGCCGTCAAGCAAATATCCTTTTTGGTTGATGGTTTCAAACTGCATTCTGCCCGGCCACACCGTTGACATGAGGCCGATGGTGATTGTTTTTTCATCGACAGCAATTCCTTTCTTGTTCAGCAGTCGTGCGGCGCAGCCGGCGAGCGCAGCGTTCTGTTTTTCAAAATCTCCGCACAGGTTTGTCTGCGCTTTCTCTATATCCTCACGGTCGATGGTGAACAGCTTTGCCTTTTTTTCTTTGCATTCATGGTTAAGGATTTCAAGCACTTTCGGATTATCATTGCTCGTGATGCATTCAACTCCCGACTTGATGATTCCTGCTTTTTCTGCTGCAATTTTTTCAATTGTTTCGCCGAGCTTGTCGGTATGCTCCATGCTTATGGGGGTAATGAGAGTGACGAGACAATTTTCCGGCGGCAGGGCGTTTGTTGCGTCGAGCCGACCGCCCACACCCGCTTCTACAACAACAATATCCACCTTTTTTTCGGCGAAATAGGACGTTGCCAATGCGGTTGTTGTTTCAAAAAAAGTTTGGTTCGTTCTCAGCGCCATTACTTTTTCAAGCAACGCCGCTAATTCTTCGTCAGAAATTTCCTGATTGTTTATTTTGATGCGTTCATTGAACCGTATGAGATGCGGTGAAGTGTAAAGGCCAACTTTCATACCTGCTTCTTGGAGAATTGCCGCGAGCATGGCGCAGACCGAGCCCTTGCCATTGGTGCCAGCGACGTGAATATACCTCATCTGTTTTTCAGGATTGCCGAGTTTGGCGAGAAGCTCGCGTGTTTCGTCGAGTCGCTGTTCGGAGCCGAGCTCGCGTTTCAGCGCGTAGAGTTGTTCGAGGAGCTGCATGGTCGTGGTATCTATTTATCTCTGCTCGCGCCTATTTCGGTGGTCGCAGCATTTTACCGCATCATACACTCGCGGTAAATATTCTCGGGCGATTCGTTCGGTTTCTGCGGCGTTGTGCATGCTCTCTGCAAAACGAGCGGGATTTCCTTGGTATGTTGCAGCGTGTGTGAGTGGAATATCAAAAACACCCTCAATCAACGAAGGAGTCGAATACAACCATCTTGAAACAATCACTGCCCGCCCTGCAAATGAGTCAGGTGCTGCAGAAACTTTTCCAAGATTCAAAGATATTTCCCACGGGTCTGCGTGTTCCTGTGCTTTTGTTTCAATATAATCTGCGATGCGTACCACATCGCTGCCAAAAACAAGCGCGTCATTTTGATGTAGCACCATAAATGCGATCGGTCTTTTTGTTCTTTCCGCTAATTGTTGATATACTTTTTCAGGATCTGTATACACTTCAGGCACTCGTCTCCGAAGTTCTGCATCTGCCTGAACATCTCGTGTACCATGCAATTGCTGAAGAAAACTTTCAGCCCGATAGCGCAAAATCTGCGCTTCAAGACCGTCACCATCTGAAATTAAATCTGCAGAAAGCACAATGCCGGTCTGCGGTTCGTTTTCTCCTACATGTCCTAAATTTTCATATTCATACACTTGGCGGCATCCCATTTTTTTCGTATCAACTCTTCCTCGGAGCACAACATATTGGTCTTGATCAATTGTTCCAACGCTTATGATGCGAGAACTAAGGCGGTGTACTGGAAGTGCCGGGCGCACTGCTTTGCCAAAGAGTACAGTTGTCCAATCATTTTCGTCTGCGCTGCCTGCTTTATCTATCACTGCAAATTCAAGGTCAGCCGAACCATTTGTTTGGCGGAATCGAACGCGTGCAGATGAAGCTTCTTCTGCTCTTTTTTTGCGTTCACTCTCTTCATCTCTCGCTCTAGAAACATAATCCCAACTATAACTCCGTCGTTCAACAAAGTCATACGGGTCGTCCATATCAACCAATCTCACTACCATGTCGGTGGCAGAGAACAGCCGATTTATAAAATTAATGGTGATGGGGTACTCTTCCGCAACCTTTAAATAGTTCCCCCTGTTTTCCCTGCTTGCTGAGGGCCCAATAAGGGATTTCCGCCACGAGCGGAAAGGAAGCCTCGGGAGGCATATACTATGGCACAAATTAAAGTCGTTATCGGCGACCCGAAAACAAAGCAATCATTGCAGCAAGAATTCAAAGACGACGCAGCAAAGCCGCTGCTCGGCCTGCGCATCGGCGACAAAATTGCCGGTGAAGCGCTTGACTTTTCTGGCTATGAATTTCAAATTACAGGCGGAAGCGATTTTGCGGGCTTTCCCATGCGCACTGATGTTCCCGGCTTTACCCGTAAGAAAATTCTCGCGGTGAACGGCGTCGGCGTGAAAAACAAGAAAAAATACCGCAAGAAAAAGCAAAAAGGGCTTCGAACCATGAAGGGCATGCGCCAGCGCGTGACTGTTGCCGGCAACACGGTCTATGAACAAACTGCGCAGGTCAATGTTAAAGTCGTGAAACATGGTCCTACGCCTCTTCCGTTTGTGAAGAAAGAAGCAGCGGCAGAAGGCGAGAAGAAAGCGGAATAAAATTTTTACTTTTTTTCTTTACGGTATCCTTTACTGTACCAACGGGGCGTTACGCTCCATTGCTAACGATCAAACCTGCCTTCATTAAATTTTCTGATGGCTTCTAACTCCACCCGGCTTAATCCGGGTGTTATCGGTTTAACATACAGCGTCGTATTCCCCTGAAGCGCGCACATTCTCAAAAAATATTCTGTTGCTAATTCTCTGACTCTCTCATTTGGATGCGTTAACGGCGAGGGAAGTGCTGTAAAATCTAACGACTGAAAAGCTTCCGGATGGTTCAACAACGTCTCAACTGCACGCCCATGCTCCGGGCTTCTCCAGCCTGTATTTCCCGGAATAAAATCTTTTGAGACATGCGGCCTCGGAACTGCTCCATGTGCTTCTACCACCATTCTCGTCACTTCGTACGCAGCACCAAGAGAATCCTCAGTGTCTGCGCTCGGATGCCCAAACACCATTAATATCTCTGGCGTAATTCCAAATTCTTCTCTTGTTGACCTAATCGCTTCCAAACATTTCTCTTCGGTATTATGCCCTTTTTTAACTGCTGTCCACACTTCTTTCGTCCAACCATCAATGCCAAAGCCAACCGTATTAAAACCGGCAGTAACCAATTCCCTGATGCTTTTCGGCATATTCTTTCGTGCCCGCAAATACGAATCAACCGTGGCCAAGCCACGAAGACTAATCTTAAACTCTGGATTTTCATGCTCCACTTCTTGTAGTGCATACGCAAATTGAAGTAACTGTGCGGGTGTTTGAAATACGTCGAGATTAGACATATACAGTTGCAGCTCCCTTAAACCAAACGATTTTGCTCTTCTCACTAAATAATCAAAGTCAGATTTTATGATATCCATTTCTCTGTAAGCTTCCGTTATTTTGGTCGTTTGTCCGGTAATCGGATCTTTGTACGTTCTTACTGCTGCACAAAAATCACATGAAAACTTACACCCTTGGGACACATAAAGAGAAAATTCTCGTGAAAGATATTCTTTCATAACTTCATCATCTAACCGCTCATAGGCAGGAATAAGTGACGTTTTCTCCGGTGAAACTAATGCGTTTACATCTATGCCGAGAACTCTCGCTAATGTGGAATCCTCATTTCCATTGTGGGTTGCATTACCAAATAACCGCTCTAACTGGCTCGGACTTAATCCAGAAATAACCTGTCCGCCAACAAGAAACGTTTTCTCTCCCTGTTCTTGTTTAATCCTTTCTTGTAATTTTATTACTTCCGGGATGTATGCGGCACCTAATAGATTAAACCCTGCACAATCAGAAGATATCTCCGCCGGCAGTAGGTTTTCATCATGGAACGTGACATCTACTCCTGCATGGAGCAGTCTTGCACCTACTGTAAGAAGAGATGTTGGCATGTACACATGACCCGAGCCTTCTGCCGGCGCGTACGTATGCCTCGGTTGTATCAAATCTATGTTCATGGGTAAACCGTTTTTTCTTTTTGTTTTTTTTAATCTCTTCTATTTTTTTGTCTGCTGTTCAATCGCTCTGAACTCGCGTACATATCTCTCTTTTTCTTTTTTTGCAGCGGTGTAATAGCTGCCACTAAAAAATCGTGTTGGCTTCACTGGAACCCCATTCTGTTTTACTTGGACGTGCACGTGCGGCTCTTTTCCCTGGTTGCCGTTGCCACTCACACCTGAATACCCCACAATAGTGTCGAGGTTTACATAGTCTCCTGTTTTCACGCGTGTTCTGCTCAAGTGCGCATAGAACGTTCTCAAACCGTTCGTTGTTTCAATTTCAACGACATTTCCATTTCTCCAGTACTGTGGCCTTCGGTCTTTTTCATTGCCGGCGTAAATAACTTTTCCAACGCCCATGGGATACAGCGGCGTGCCAATTTTACACGCCATATCAACTGCAGCATGCGGGTTGTCTGTTTTGGTCAAAAATTTTCCTCGCCTGCCTGCGCCCCATGCGCCCCATGGTTTGATGGTGGCAAGTGGATTGCCGACGCGGAGCGGGTTTTGGTAACGTGAATATTTTCGGAGCAATTCGTCATCGGTCAGCGCTTTTTGTTTCGGCGCTGTTTGTTGTTTTTCTTTTTTCGCTTTTGTTCCGGTGCCGGCCTCTCTGGAAAAAAGAAGCACTGCAAGGCCTGCGGCTGCTGCGAGAAACTCTCGCCGCGTGCCCTGTCCGTGGCTCACTGCTTCAATGGTGTCGTCGATGCTCATGGTGTTGGCTACTCCAGTTTCTGAACCAGCAGATGGTCAAGGTCGCCGCAGAAAATGCGGCCTTCTTCTGTTCTTGGGTCTATCTGCACAAGCAGCATCTTGTTGATGGCGTTAACCGGATGATATTCATGGCTTCGATGGCCTACGGCAACAACTTTATATCCTGGTTTGAGCTGTTTTTTTTGTGCTTCATCTTGTTCTTCGTGGTACTCCTGATATCTCTGAAATGTGCTTTTGAAAAATTCAAGAATCTTGTCGTACGCATGCAATAACTCATGGCCATTGGAAAGTACGGTGAAATGATTGACATTAAGATCTTCAACTTTTTTATCACCGTCTTCACTTAGGTCTTCACAAATCACGAACGGTGCACGTTGCGCTCCCGCATCTTCCATTGTAATTATTCTGCCATCATGATCTTTTTCGACAACGGTGTAATAATGTGCCGGAACTCCGTATGCCAACTGATGCTGTTCTGCAATTTCGCGGAGCGTATGAGAAACTGAATACATGCTGGGCGCATAAAACCGTTTCAGGTGGAGAACATGCCATCCTTCTATCTGTTGGTTTTCGTCTGCATGATTTGCTTTTGCAACAGCGCCATTCCCAAGCCGCAGTACAATTTGCCGGCTACCGTACCCAATGACATGCGGTGAATTTTCCCGGATGAACACTCGGTCGGCGATTTCTGCATCAAGGCCGGATATAGTTTCTTCATCAATGCTGTCGATCATTGTTTCTCCTTCTTCCATTCCGGAATTAAGGATACGATGTTTCATTGCATCACGCACGCCTGCTCTGATGCTGTGCTCATACTCCTCATCAAGCCGGTCGAGAAGGTGGCGTTGTGCTCGTTGAATGTCAAATGCCATAGTGTTCATCTCCGTGGGTCTTTTGTGCTATTTTTTTCATTATGGTGTCTGGAGGGCTACATCTCCACCTCGTTCAGCATTTTTCTTACATCAATTTTTTTGTACGGGTAATCAAGCCGGGTTTTGCATCGTGGGCAGGCTTTTGGATTTTCTATGCGCGGCATCCATTCATAGGTGCAGAAGGTGCAGTTCATCGCAGCACCTCGTCGAGCATGGCGAGTGTTTTTTCGGTGACGTATTCAAGGTCAGCGGGTGGGCAATAAGTGTGTGGTGTCTGGGATTCGGCGATGGTTACTAAAACGGGGCGCGCACAATGCCGGAGAAAGTCCGTTGTTCTTTGTACATGTTCGTCAACCTTCATTCTGCCATAAAACGGAACTTCAGGGAAACGCGGGTGGCACCCTGAAAACTGATCCAAATCAATGTCCCATATAGCTGGCGAACTGTTGAGAAACGGATTCTTTGGGCGCTGGCCGCGTTGGATGTCTTCCTCTCCAACTTTTTCCAGAGCATACCGGTCTGGAGCTTGATGTCGGTACTGAACAAGCCGGCCCTGATAGTATTCAGAACGGGGGTTGAACCAAACTACGTCTGGTTGTATCAAATCCGCAACAACCGCTGCTTCGATGAAATCACTGATAGTGAGTCGTTGTGTGTAATCCCATAACTGTTCAGAAGATGCCTCTCCGATTTTTTTTCCGGCATATTCTTCAAAGAACGGTAAGCCCGTAGGTGCCGTGTCCGAATGATCATCAGTATGCATCAGCATTGCCGGCTCGTCAAGGTTTCTTCGTGCCAATGCCCAATAATAAAACACCTCATTGTGCGGGTCAACAATAACAATCGGCACACCGTGCACCATCGTATATCGCGGCTGTCTTTCCGAAGAAGATAGATGAGATGGTAATTCAAAACCTGTTCTTTCAGGGAAGTGTAAGGCCAGTTGGTCTACTGATTGTATGGTGCGTCCCATTGCGCTCGTAGTAGTAGCGCAGCCCTATTTAAGCGTTGCGGCTGTTGCTACTCGAAAGTCGGTATTTAAACGCTTAAACTGTTCTGTTGGGAATTCAGAAGCTTAAAATAGCACGTTTCGTATATGGAACCTATGCCCTATAAAAATCGAAAATCTGTCAGAATAAGCTTGGAGATGTATAATAATCTTGTTCAGCTAAAACAAGAAGGGGAGAGCTTTAGTGCTCTGATTTTACGATTATTCCCAAAAAAATAAAAAAACCTTCTTTACTCAAAAATCGATTTTACGCACTCGCTGCGCGCCCAGATACCTTGTGAAAGAACTTGACGCACGGGTCGCAGTAAATTTCCGACGGCTTTGCATTGACCATCTTTGCAGTACACCGTCTGCAGAATGAAATTTTCTTATAACCACTAATTCTCTGAAAGACAACCATAGTTCCAACCTCAGCACACTACTAAGAACAAGGCTAAACCTGTTCCTTTTAAGTGAAGAAAGGGGGCCATCTATATATACTTTGCGGCAATTATCCTGTTTTAGGCGCCGATAGTGCCAAAATCCGCAACCTTTAAATACTATGGGCTATAAGCTATAGTCTATGGCGACAACGATACAGGTCATGGACGAGACGCGCGATCAGTTGCAGCAGTTGCGCAAAACAATGCACGCAGAGTCCTACGATGAGGTCATCAAAAAGCTGATGAACACAGCCGCTGTTCCCAAAAAATCCTTGTACGGTTTTCTTGGGAAAAAAAATATGAAGGAAATTCTTGAGGGATTGCGTGATGAAACTGACCGCTTCTAGAATTTTTGCTGATTCATCATTTTGGCTTGCCTATTTTTTTGAAGAAAACAGTGCGGCACGTTCTATCATCGAGAATTCTGACTATCACCTAGTGACCTCGGTCCTCTCCCTCTTTGAAGTCAAACGAAAACTTCTGCAGGAAAAATATGCTGCCATCAAAATTGAAATTGCCCTCAACCTGATGATCTCCCGCGGCATTATTGCTGAACTTTCTCCTGCTGTTTGTCTTGAAGCAGCAGATGTTTCAACACGGTTTAAGCTTCCGGCCATTGACGCACTTATCTATGCATCAGCAAAGAATACTACTGCGTTGCTTATTACCAGCGACGCTCATTTTGAAGGCCTTGAAAACGTCCGATTGCTTGAAACTCTTTAATTCCATTTCACCAGTTTCTGCTTCAACATCTCTTTGCTCATATTTCCAACGAGCCGGTCAACTTCTGTCCCGTTTTTGAACACAATCAGGCAGGGTATGCTCATCACGCCGTGGTCTTGGGCAAGCTCACGTTCCTCATCGACGTTGAGCTTTGCAAATGTAATCGTCTTGAGCTCGCCAGACACCGTTTCAAACGCAGGCGCCAGTGCTCGGCAAGGGCCGCACCATTCTGCCCAGAAGTCAACCACCGTGACCCCATTTCCGATGGTGCTCTTGAAGTTACTCGTGGTGAGCTGGAGCATGGTCAGGCCCTCCTTCAGCAGGTGCGTGCGCTGGATGATGCGCGGTTGCATGAGTTGCGTGATGCGGTGCAGCACGGTGGTGATAGCCAATCAAGAACTTCGATGGATATCGGTCCATATCCAAAAACTCGTGCGCAGTTTCTTTCAATTTTGATGACGCGGTTCTGCCAAAAGCAATGACTTCAGTTCTGCAGCCGAGCGCTTCAACGTGTTCCAACAGGTCTTGGAAGTCTCCGTCGCCGGATACCAACACGACAACATCAATTTTCGCGGCAAGCCGCATGACATCCATGGCAATACCGATGTCCCAGTCGCCTTTTTTTGCGCCGCCGAAGAAAATTTGAAGATCCTTGGCACGGACTTCGTAGCCGATTTTTTCAAGGGCTTGGTGAAAATCCTTTTCCCCCTTGACATCGGCGTTGATAACATAACAGACTGCGCGGGTAAGTTTTCTGCCGCGAATTGCCGCTTTGAGAATCATGGCAAAATTAACTTTCAGGCCGTACAAGTTCTTTGCAGAATAATACATATTCTGCACGTCAATAAAAACGCCAATTCGCTGGTCCTTGTGGTGTACCATAGGCGCTTTGGCACGCGCTTTTATTTAAATAGTTTGTGACTCTATCTCCTGTATCCTTGAGAAAGGTTTATCAAGAGGGGCTCTACCTGCGGAGATATGCCACAGCCAGCGCCTCAATCACCCTCATCAGAACCTGTTCTGACGTATGAAGAAATCATGAGTGTCATGTCTATTGATGAACTCCTTGCCCTGTATGATTCGCATGGTAAAAAATTTACATCGCAGGATGCCTTTCTTTTGTTTTTGAGCGATGAATGGAGGCGAGAAATAGTTCGTGTTGGGAATGAAGCAATACGGAAAGAGCCGCACGCTGTTTTTCCCTTAGAAGATGTGGTGGTTGATGGAATGGTGTATCGCCTTGCAGGAATTCAGCACCATGCCACTCACAGCGATGAAGCAAAAAAAATACTGAGTGATGCAATGCAAGGGCCGAGCTCCTATTGTGAACAATATCTTCGTTATCTTTGTCCAGCCGCACCGGTAAACGAGCTTCTTGACCATAGTGTTTTAACATTTTATGATATGGTTCGGGTACGTGGATTGATTATCAACAGCTTTCCTTCTAACTTAAAACGTCGTTTTGAATTATCCCAGACTTCTGACGCCGTCTTTGAAAATGACCTACGGCATTTTAATGTGCCTGTTGAAGTCACTCGTGGATTATTTGTTTCTTCAGGAATCAAAATAGCAGGCCGTCGCGATGAAAAAATACGCTTACCTGCGTATGTTGATTTGGAATTATATAGTCGACTTTCCAAATTTAGGCAAAGTTGTGCACGCCGTTCGATGTATATGGCTGCATTTCTTCGCGCTGACCCTGCGCCAGAAAAACGCTTACTCGCAGGCGCAGCGCACATCCCTGAAACACGCTACTATCTTCTGAAAGGTGTACCATTTGCCGAAGTAACTGATCGTGCAGAACATGATTATGAACTGTTGCGCCGAGATTCAGAACAGTACCTGCAGCACCAATTTGAATTAGAAAAAAAGTGGAATCGTGCACTTATTCCTTGGCTGCTTTTTTTTGACGTCGTAGCAGTTAGTGTCGGGACAGCGTTGCGTTTCCTATCTGATCTTTATTCTTTTCTTAAGTGATGAAACGTCACTTTTCCATCCACATACACGCCCTTCCGCAGTTCCACCGGCCGCCAGGTATCAAGAACTACGTCGGCGCCAAGCCACTGCGCGAGCTCTTCCGGATTGCCAATCGTCGCGCTCAAGCCGAGAATCTGGACGTTTTTCAGAATCCGCCGGAGTAGCGTCAGAAGAATTTCAAGTGTCGGGCCACGGCTGGTATCATTCAACAAATGAATTTCATCAACAATAATCAGGCGGATGTCTTTCACCCACGGCGCCGTGTGCCGTATGACTGAATCCATTTTTTCAGACGTTGCAATAATCACATCCTGCCGTGCAAGATGCACCTCTGGGCGGTCAAGGTCGCCGATGGACAGCGCAATGTTCATCATCGCGCCGTAGCGCTGCTTGAACTGCTTGTATTTCTCAGTTGCCAGCGCTTTCAGCGGTGCCAGATACACGACTTTGCCGGCGTGTTTTGTCAGCACCATGTTTATCATGGCAAGCTCTGCAACAAATGTTTTCCCCGAGCCGGTTGGCGTGCAGACCACCAGACTTTTTCCTTCAAACAGGCCTGCGTTCAATGCCTTTTCCTGACAGGGCCGGAGCTCGCCAAGCTTTGCTTTTTCGTAGATTTCATATACCTTGTCCGGTATTTTTCCTTTCAGTTCAGAGAGGTGCATGGTTGGTGAAAATAGGTGGTGGTATAAAAACTTAAAGGAAAAACGCGCCGGGGCTGGGATTTTCACCCAGAGGGTTTTTGACCCAACGGAGTTTGAACCCAGAAGTCCTTGCGGACGCGTAGGTTTCAACTACGTGCTCTACCTAGTTGAGCGACCCCGGCATACGAAAAGTATTTATATCTGCAATGGTATATCCTCCATTTAGGTTTCAACTACGTGCTCTTTGAGCGACCAATTTCAGTTTTCAGTCACTTGCACCAGTTGGTGCATCGCCGTTTTTTTCTTTTTTTATCAAATGAATAAGCGCCGGGGCTGGGATTTTCACCCTGATGCATTAAACCGTTATGCACCACGCTTTGAACCCAGATAGCCCGTGTAGGGCACCTCAGGTTTCAACTGAGTGCAATACCGGATTATGCGACCCCGGCATGATGAACGAAAATTTTATATAGTTGGTTCATTTTTGAGTTTATAGGTTTCAACTGAGTGCATACTGGTTATGCGACTTTTTTTCTTTCTTTTTTTCATTCTCTAAGATACTCTTCTTAATATGCGTTGCTCCTCAAAATCCGGAAGATTTCCGGCGGCGCCGGAACGTATGCGGCACTGCCGAAATAGTTCCGAAACAAAGCAAGAAATCCGAAAAGATTCCGGTTGCGCCGGAACAGCATTTTTTTGTCGTCTACTCTTTTGCGCAGAAAGGTTTTATCTTATTTCAACCACATACTCAAAATAATCGTCCCACGGATTTTCCAGTTTCATCATTTGGGGGACGGTGAGATGCTCAAAGTATCTCCGGAACGGCCGCATTGAATTACCGTGTGCAGAAATAGCGACATTGACTTTTTTTTGCTTCATTATCTTCAGCAAATCCTTAATGAATGAGCGAACGCGTTTTTCGACCATCTTGACGCTTTCGCCGCCGGGCGGCCGGGTGGTATAGCTGCGGCGGATTATTTTAAGGTCTGCTTCGCCATGTTTTTTGATGAACTCCTCTCTTTGCTTTCCATGCAGGTGGTCCATCTTATGCCAGTGCAAAAGCGTTTTGTAGTCGTGTTCACCCTGTTTTTTCACAAACCATGAATGGTGGTGCCCCTGTACATTTCCATAGCTCCGCTCAATCATGCGGTCGTCCTTGATAATCCGTTTGCATTCCGGATGATATTTCAGCACTGGCTTCAGCGTGTCAATGGAGCGCGACAGTCGCGTTTGAAACGCAACGTCAATCCGTTTGTGTTTTAATTTTTCAGCAATTTTCTGCGCGTCTTTTTTTCCGCGCGGTGTTAATCGCGAATCCTTCCAGCCGGTAAACACGTGGTCCCTATTATAGTACGTCTGGCCGTGGCGGAAGAGATAGATGTGCAGTTTCACGTTCATCGCCATCCGTAGCGTGCTTTCTTCCCGAGCTCCTCTTCAATTCGCAGCAGCTGGTTATACTTCGCTGTCCGTTCTCCACGGCATGGCGCACCCAATTTTATCTGGCCGCAGCCCAAGCCAACGGCAAGGTCAGCGATGAATGAGTCTTCTGTTTCGCCGGAGCGGTGGCTCACCATGACCTTCCAGCCGTAGTGCATCGCGACTTTTGCAGCGGAAAGCGCCTCGGTTACCGTGCCGATTTGGTTGACTTTCAGCAGCAGCGCGTTGCACAATTCTTTTTCGAGTGCGGTTTCAATGCGCTTGATGTTAGTCACGAGCAGGTCATCGCCGACGATTTGAAACCCTTGCTGGAGTTTTTTTATTTTTTTGCCACGAATGTGCTGCATCAGGCTCTGCCATGCGTCAAAATCGTCTTCAGCGAATGGGTCTTCGAGAGAAATAATCGAATAATCCTCGAGGAGTGTCCAGTAATAGTCCGTCAGCTTGTCTGCGCTCATGTCTCTGCCTATGGTGTATTTTTTTGTTTTTTTGTTGTAGAATTCTGACGCAGCTGCGTCAATCGCTATCTTCATCTGTTTTTTGTAGCCGGCACGGTAGATTGCTTCTTCAATAAGATTGAGCGCCTCAAACGCATCTTTGAGCGGCGGGGCAAATCCTCCTTCGTCACCGACGAGCGTCCATTGTTTTCCATATCGGTGTGCAATTAATTGTTTGAGTTCGTCGTATGTTTCCACCACCATCTGTGTTGCCTGCGCAAAAGTGCGTGCGTGCGTTGGCACAATCATCAGTTCCTGAATCGGCAGTCCGCCGGCAGCGTGCCTGCCGCCGTTGAGTATGTTAGCAAACGGCATCGGCAGTATCGGCCGTGTGTGGGCGAGCGATGCGATGTGTTCGTACAGAGACTTGTTTTTTTCCAGCGCAGCAAGCCGTGCTGTAGCCATGCTCACGCCGAGCATTGCGTTGGCGCCGAGCCGTGACTTATTGAGCGTGTGGTCGAGAAACAGAAGAGTATTGTCAACCGCTGTCTGCTCCGGCGTTTTTCCTATCAGCACCGGCCGAATGATTTTGTTAACACTCTGCACGGCACGGAGCACGCCTTTGCCGTGATACGCACGTGTTTTGTCGCGCAGTTCCACAGCTTCATGTGCGCCGGTTGACGCGCCGGATGGATCAGATGCGCGCACCATTCCTTTTGGCGAACACATTTCCACTTCAATGGTCGGATTGCCGCGCGAGTCAAGAATCTGGCGTGCATGGATGTTTTGAATCATGGGTGCCTCTTTCTTTTCCTCTTTTTTCTTTTCTCTCCTTCTCTTCTGTTCTTTTTATTCTTTTTCCATGCTTTTTATACTTCTGTTCTTTTAAATTTTCTCAACCACCGCCTCCTAAAATGGCACTATCGTTTAGTGCTAAACTGTTTTGTTTACACTCATCTTAGCCGTTCTCCCTTTTCAAAAACACAATCTTTTTAAACAAACAACGCTGTATTAATCTCAATATATATTGGCCTATGAATATTAAACTATTAAACAAATATAATCACAATCTGATACACTGGAGGTGTATGGTCAATGGCAAAACATAAAAAAGCCAAACATGCAGCAAAACAAGCATCTGCTGCGCCGAGCTCGCATTCATCACGCTCAAAGTTTCCAACGAGTTGGATTGTTGGAGCAGTTGTGGTAATTGTCGTGCTGATTCTCATCTTCACGCGAAAGGCGCCAGAAATGCCTGCGCCTGCAGCACCCGAGGCCGTACAACCGGCACCTGCGGATGAAGAAGTAGATACTGATGAAGGAGTGCTCGTACCATCAGAAGTTGAAGTCCAGTCAGAAATGACCGGCTCACGCGCAGGAGCATACGATCCCATGGTCTGGGAACAAGGTTCCTTCTTTGGCGGCATCAAGTGCTTGAAGTCAACCGGCTTCAGAACTGACGTGCTCGAATTCCAGCTTAAGAACAAGGAAACATTTCCTGTACACCTTGACTATGTTAAACCTGGCGATGTGACTACAAAAAATCCAACCGGCTTCTCGGTCAATGGTCAACGGTTAAGCAAAGGTGTCAAGGAAGCATGTGGAACAGACGTTGTTGAGCCGGGTGCAACAGCAACCTGTACGTTCGAAGTGCCACTGCGCCACTTTGGCCCAACCGGAACGAAGTCAGCAAACATATTGCAGCTGAAGATTCGAACGTCAGACAAAAAACTAACCTCACAGACAGAATTTTTCTGCTGAGGAAATTTTAAATTTTTTATTTCTCTTTTTTTCTTGACCGAACTTAGTGCATCTTCACTAAAGGCTCCAGCCGTTCAGCACGCTCAAGCAATCTCGGTTCGCCGGTATATTGTGCGCGGAGAATATCAATTGCCTTCTCATGTGGTAGGGCTTTCTTATACGCGCGTTCACTGGTGAGCGCGTCGTAGCTATCAGCGAGCGCGACAATCTGTGCAATTTCTCTGCTGATCCCCGCCAGAGCCGGAACATTGTCAGGATACCTGCGCCGCTGCCACGTATGGTGGCTCACTACTGAGCGCAGCACTTCTGGAGGGACCCGATGGTCACTTTTGAGAAGCATAAATCCGCGGAGCGGATGGCGATCCATAACTTCTTGCTCGTCCGGCGTCAGAGGGCCATTCTTGTTCAAATACTTGCTGGGCACGCTTGTTTTTCCAATATCATGCAGAAGGCCGCACACCGCGAGCAGAGCATATGTTTGTTTTTCAACTCCATCCAATATGCCGAGTTCAACACTTCGAATCCCTACCCGACAACTGTGCCGGTAGGTATCAACGTCGTGTCTGTATAGCAGCCACAGGTTTTCAGCAACCCACGGAGTGTGCGTTGCATGCCGGACTACTTCACTCACATCGTTGTTGAGGCTCATCAGTTGGGGAAATAAGCAACCCTATAAAAACCTACCTTTTCTGTATCCCTTCTTCATCTTTGTTTCCTTCTTTTTAAAAAATAGCCAGTTCTTTGGCCCTGACTGCGGGAATTTGGTCAAACAATACAGTCCTTTTAATTTTCTGCCATGGAGTTTTGTTATCACTTTCGTGCTGGTCCATGCCTGCAGCTCATGCCACCCAGAGTCCCAAATTTTTACCATGCCGGCGCCATAGTGGTCTTTTGGTATCGTGCCATGAAATTTCGCGTAGGACAGCGCGTGGCCAGGAACCTGAATTGCGAGCCGTTTCACGGCAGGATTCGGCGACGGCTTTTTTGGTACGGCCCACGACTTCAGCACACCGTGGTGTTCAAGGCGAAGGTCCCAGTGCAGGTGCGAAGCATGGTGCTCATGGATGACATACTTGTATTTTTTGGTGAAGAGTTGCATGTGCATGGTACCTGCTTTTGTTGTTTTAATAGTTTGTTATCGTTTGGTATAAACCAATACCTTTTTATTGTTTCTTTTTTATTGTACTGTTCATGAATAACCAAAAAAAGAGCGTGGTGATTGTCGGCGGCGGCTTTGCAGGCGCATATGTTGCACGCCATTTGCAAAAAGACAAAGAATTCAGCGTTACCCTCATTGATACAAAAGACTACTTTGAATTTACTCCCGGCGTGCTTCGCACGATTGTCCAGCCGCTCCATCTTGGCAGAATTCAGGCGCTGCACCAGCAGTACCTGAAAAAAGCAAAATTCATTCAAGGCGAAGTGATTGAAGTCACTGAACACGACGTTGCCGTCGGAAAGCAGCGCATCCCGTTTGATTATCTCGTCGTGAGCAGCGGCTCGACGTACAACCTGCCGATCAAGCAGCAGAATGTTGTTTCTGCCACCCGCGGCGCAACGCTTCACACCTATTATGAAAAACTGATGCAGGCAAAAAAAATTCTTATCATCGGCGGCGGCATTGTGGGGGTTGAGCTTGCTGCAGAAATTGCGGCTGAATATTATGACAAGCATGTTATTCTTGTGCATTCCCACGATGCACTGATGCCACGCATGCCTGCCAAGGCGCAGCAGCACGCAGAAAAATTCCTGAAAAAAAGGGGCGTTGAGATACTCTTCAACGAGAAAATTATCGGCAGCACTGGCAATCGGTATGCAACACCTGCTGGAAAACAAATTACGGCAGACCTTGCTTTTTTGTGCACGGGCATCAAGCCAAACACTCATTTCATGATGAAACATTTTAGCGAGCGCATGGACGAGAAAAACCAGGTGTACACCAGCGTGTATCTGCAGGTAAAAGGATACGAAAACATCTTTATTGCCGGTGACATCACTGCTATCCCTGAAGAAAAAACAGCGCAGAATGCCGAAGAGCATGCAAAAGTTATTGTTCACAACATTCGCGCGCTCGAAAAAAAAGAGGCGCTCAAGGAATACAACTCCGCACCGCGCCCTATGGTCATCAGCCTCGGCACATGGAATGGTATCCTGGTAAAAAAAGATTTTGTGCTGACCGGAATTATTCCCGCGTTTCTGAAATGGTTTGTTGAATTGAAAACGATGTGGCAGTACCGATAAAGCAGGAAAAAGAAGATTCGCACTTTTGAGTGGTACTACAACTATTTAAATAAAAACATCTGTGTACTGGTGTTGGCCAGACAATTCGGTTGTCCTGAAAAGGATGTTACCGCAGACGCCTCTGTCGGGTATGCGCCATAAATAAGGTGTCTGGACTATAACTCACCTTACGAAACCTATGCCCGGAACGCCGATCTGTGGAGCGAGAAAGATAACCTTTAACAACGCTGGCAGGTTAAGTCGATGACCAGCAGGGTGTAAGGCACTTTTTCACCGAGTCCAGTGGCCGACATTTTACTCACATGGCACAAAAGACACGACGAACAAAACGAAGGACAGCGCGAAGAAAAACACAGCATGTACGAAGAAACAGAACAAGCAAAACTAGTCAGCATGCCAAAAAGCACAGCAGGCACGCGAGCAGAAAAGGCAAAGCGTCAAAAGTCAGAAAGCTCGTTCGTTTGTCACACCACAGCCATAGAAAGAGCAGACGAAAACGACGATAAACGAATTCTAAGAAAGGGAAAATTTATAAAAAAGATAAACACGCAAGAGTATTATGTCAATGGTAAAAGTATACTCAACCCCCACGTGCCCATGGTGCGTCAAGGCAAAAGAATTTCTGAAAAAGCACAAGGTAAAATTTAAAGAGCTCAATGTTGCGGCGAATAAATCCGCCCGCGAAGAGCTGATTGAAAAAAGCGGCCAGATGGGTGTGCCGGTGATTGACGTTGATGGAAAACTTATTATCGGATTCGATGAAAAAGAGCTAAAAAAAGCGCTGAAACTGAAATAAACGCAAGGTGAACCATGGTTGATTTCGATGCATTTGGCCCGGAAAAAATAATCGAAGTGTACAATGCCAAAGTCGGCATGCATGGCTTTCTCGTAATTGACAACACGGCGCTTGGTCCGGGCAAGGGCGGCATTCGCATGACGCCCAGCGTTGACAAAGAGGAAGTTTTCCATCTCGCACGGACAATGACTTGGAAAAATGCCTTGGCAGACCTGCCGTTTGGCGGCGCGAAGTCTGGCATCAGCGCTGACCCAAAAACATTCTCAAAGCAAAAAAAGAAGGAAATCATCGAAGCGTTTGCTGAAGCCCTCAAAATCGTGTGCCCGGATTTGTATGTTGCGGCGCCGGACATGAACACCGCCGAAGAAGAGATGGAATGGTTTGCAAAAAAGAACGGCTCGAAAAAATCATGCACCGGCAAGCCGAAAAGCATGGGCGGTATCCCTCATGAATTAGGAAGCACAGGTTTCGGTGTGTATCACGCAACGCTCGTTGCGCTGAAGCATCTTGGATGGGATGTGAAAAAAATGACGTTTGCCGTCGAAGGATTCGGCAATGTCGGCACATTCGCCGCGCAGTTTCTGACTGACCATGGCGCGAAACTTGTTGCCGTATCTGATTCCCGCGGATGCCTCGTCAACCTGAAAGGCATTGATTACAAAAAATTGTTTGAGACAAAACAAAAAACCGGTTCGGTCGTTAATTATAAGGACAAAGACGCAAAAGTGGTGCCGGGCCATGATGTTATCAAACAACTGGTCGATATTCTCATTACTGCAGCGATTCCAAATGTGATTACTGACGCTGATGTTCCTTCAGTCAAAGCGAAATTGATTGTTGAGGGTTCCAACATCGCCATGACGCCTGAAGTTGAAGCGCTTCTTGAAAAGAGAGGCGTTCTTATCGTGCCTGATTTTGTGGCGAACGCCGGCGGCGTTATCAGCAGCTATGTGGAATACATCGGCGGCACACCGGAAAAAATGTTTAAGATGGTTGAGGAAAAAATTGTGAAAAACACCAGGCTTGTTCTTGAATCTGCAAAAAAGAGAAAAATAAGTCCGCGGCAAGCAGCAATGGAAATAGCGCAGAAACGGGTTCTGGCAAAATGTACGACGTGTAAAGTGTGAGTGAATATGAAACTCACCAGCCCCGCCTTCGGCCACAACGGAAAAATTCCCAGCAAATATACCTGTGACGGCGCGAACATCAATCCGGAACTGCATATTTCTGATGTGCCACCAACTGCGAAAAGTCTCGTGCTGATTTTTGATGATCCGGACATTCCTGATTTTGTGCGCACCAAGTTTGGCGTTCAGGCATGGGATCACTGGGTTGTTTTTAATATGCCGACAAACACAACGCTGATTAAGGAACACAGCCAGCCGAGCGGCATACCTGGAAAAAATACATCAGCAGGCCTTACCTATCAAGGGCCATGCCCGCCGGACCGCGAGCATAGATATTTCTTCAAGGTGTACGCGCTGGATACGATGCTTTCCCTGAAACAAGGTGCGACAAAAGCAGACGTCGAAAAGGTGATGCAGGGGCACATTCTTGAGAAGGCGGAATTGATTGGGCGATACGAACGCGTCAAGAGATAAACAATATAAAGACAATAGTCTTTAATTCTCAAAAAGAGGTGTTTTGTGCAGACGTATCAGCAGTACATCGATGGCAGATGGATTTCTTCTTCGTCAGGCACAACCTTTGAGAGTCTCGACCCGGCAACTGAAAAACCAATCGGACGATTCCAGCAGGGAAATGAAAAAGACGTTCAGAAAGCAGTCGACGCTGCAAAAAAAGCATTTCCACTGTGGTCAGATATTCCCGCGCCGAAGCGTGGCGAAATACTGTTTGACGTTGCACATCTTCTGAAAAAAAACAAGGAGCGCCTCGCCAGAATCGTCACCATCGAGATGGGTAAAGTGCTCAAAGAAGGCAGAGGTGATGTGCAGGAAGCGATTGATGTTTTTGAATACGTGGCAGGCGAAGGAAGAAGACTCTTCGGCCACACCACACCAAGTGAATTAAAAAATAAATTCTGCATGACCATGCGTGCGCCCGTCGGCGTGTGCGGTCTCATTACACCGTGGAATTTTCCCATTGCAATTCCTGCATGGAAACTCGCTCCTGCGTTAATTTGTGGCAACACCGTCGTCTTCAAGCCCAGTTCTGACACCCCGCTGTGTGCCATCGAACTTGTCAAAATTCTTGAAGAAGCGGGCGTGCCCAAAGGCGTGGTGAATCTCGTCACGGGCCCGGGTGGCAGCGTTGGCAGGAGCATCATCACGCATAAAGACATTCGCGCTGTTTCATTTACTGGCCATCGCAGCACCGGTGACTTCATTCTTCGCAATGCAGGCATCAAGAAAATCGGGCTTGAGATGGGCGGTAAAAATCCTATTATTATCATGGACGACGCAGACCTCGACCTTGCCATCGAAGGCGTGCTGTGGGCGGGCTTTGGCACGAGCGGACAGCGGTGCACAGCAGCGTCGCGTGTGCTAGTGCACCACACAATACAAAAAGAATTTGAAAATAAACTGCTTCGCCGCATTGAAAAGCTCCGCCTTGGCAGCGGACTGAAAAGCACGACTGACATCGGCCCGCTCATCAACAAGCAGGCCGTTGAAAAAGTAGACCGCTATACTCACATCGGAAAAAAAGAAGCAACACTCCGCTGCGGCGGAACTCCCGCAAAAATCAACGGTCACGGATTTTTCTACAAGCCGACACTGTTCACCAACGTGAAACCAGATGCACGCATTGCACAGGAAGAAATTTTTGGCCCGACGGTTTCGGTCATCACGGTCAAAGACCTCAACAATGCGATACACGTTGCCAACAATATCAAGTACGGCCTATCATCATCGATCTACACTGCCAACATCAACGCTGCGTTTCGTGCCATGGAAAAAATCGAAGCCGGCATTGTCTACATCAACGCACCAACCATTGGCGCCGAAGTCCACCTGCCGTTTGGCGGCGTCAAGGGAACCGGCAACGGCACACGAGAGGCGGGCATTGAGGGGATTCACGAATTTTCAGAAACAAAAGTTGTCTATATCGATTATTCGCACCATCTTCAAAAAGCGCAGGGGATTGATTGAGTTGAAGTGAGGAATTGACCATGAAACAAAAACCGCACATTGCCACGCCTCTTCCCGGTCCAAAATCGCAGGCGCTCCTCAACAAGCTCAAGCGGCTCAACATCGGTTACAATGACCCCTATCCCTTTGTGCATAGTGGCGAAGGATCGGGCTGTTATTTCAAGGATATCGACGGCAATGTGTTTCTTGATTTTGCATCACAAATCGCGACAAATCCCTTGGGGTACAATCATCCGGAAATGACCGATGTTGTTCGCCAGCTGAAAAGTCATCCGGTAAAATATGCAGGGCAGGATTTTACCGTGAAGGAGCACGTCGCTCTTCTCGAAGAAATTCTCACGATCACTCCCAAAGACATCACGCTGGGTTTTCTTGCAAACTCCGGCGCCGAAGCAGTTGAAAACTGTATCAAGCTTTCCCTGCGCAAGCAGAAACAGGCAAAGTTTGGCATCTCATTCGAAGGCGCGTTTCATGGCAGGACGCTCGGTGCGTTGTCGTGCACCAACTCGAAGCCGGTACAAAAAAAGAATTTTCTTTTTATTCCTATGCGGAGAGTGCCATTTGACGAGAACGCCGTTGAAATAATCCAGAAGATGGTCAAGCGCGAATGTTCGCCGGAAGAAGTCGGCTTCATAATTATTGAACCCGTCCAAGGCGAAGGCGGTTACCGCGTTGCGCCGAAAAAACTCATGCAGCAGCTCCGCGCGTTTACGAAAACATATGACATTCCGCTGATTTGCGACGAAGTGCAATCAGGGCTCGGCCGGACGGGGCACTGGTGGGCGTTTGAGCATTTTGGCATTGCTCCTGACATCATGAGCTCGGCAAAAGCATTGCAGGTTGGCGCGGCGCTGGCAACAAAAAAATTCCGCGTCGAGTCCGGCACGATTTCATCGACCTGGGGCGGCGGGCACACACTGGATATGGCGCTCGGGCTGAAAACAATTCAGGTTATCAAAGAACAACATCTGCTTTTCCACATCACCAAAATAGGGCACTATCTGATGAAACGGCTCTCGGATGTTTCACATCACCGCATGCTGAACAAACGCGGGCTGGGGTTGATGGCAGCGTTTGATTTGCAGACGCGCGCTGCACGAAATAATGTAATCGTTGAATGTGCGCGCAACGGACTCATACTGCTAGGCTGCGGCGAGAAAGGCATCAGACTCATTCCACCGTACATTGTCACCGAAGAAGAAATTGACATCGCAGTAGAAATTATTGAACGTGCATTGAAACACGCCGCAGAGCCAACCTTCAAACATCATGGCAAAATCTGTGATTATCTGACGTGCGGTGAAGTGCATTTCTAAACCACAACAAACTTTATAAACAAAAACGCATTGGTCAATGATGGGTGGTAGGTTGAACAACAAAAAGATGGGAGCAGTACTGCTCGTCTTGAGCGTGGTGCTTCTTGGCATTCTCCTTAATCTGATGGGCGGCTTCACGGCACAGGCGCGCCAACTCGGCTGTTTTGATGATCCGTCGTGTGTGAGAGTTGAATCCGCATTAAGCGTAAGCCATCTCGCCTTTGGTGTCATGGGATTTATTTTCGCATTGGGGTTTTATTTAGTTGTATTTGCCCGCGGTGAACAGGCGATTCTCCAGCGGCTTGAAGAGGATAAAAACAAAAAGCTTACCGAAGAAAGATTTTCCCTGATTGCGCGGGGCCTTGACGAGTTTGAGAAAAAAGTCATTGCTGCTGTCAGGGAACAAGATGGCATCACCCAAAACACGCTTCGTCTCCGGACTGCGCTTTCCAAGGCAAAATTGAGCTATGTTCTGCAGGATTTGGAAAAAAAAGGCCTTGTTACTCGTGTGCCGGAAGGAAAAACACTTGCTGTGCATTTGAAATTCGCTGCCTGATTCGCTTAATCCGTTTATGAACGATAATGAACGGGAATTTATGCGTTTTAGCCGTTTTTGATGCTTCTGTTCATAGGATTAATTATTTATACTGATTAGTGTTTTATCATGAAAAAAAGGGAAATAAGGGAGGTTAGACTATGAAAATTCAAAAAGACACTATAAAAATTACGTTACTTCTGGTGCAGACGCTCCTTATTGTTGTTCTGATGTTCCAGGTCAGGGGAGTGAATAAACTGCTTGCAGGCGGCGCAGGTGATGCGGGCAGTGCCGACAATGCAATCGCACCGAGCGGACCGGGGCCAGAACCAAGCGAGCCGCGCGTCAAGGACTTCAAGGTACTCGAAGACGATGATGCGGTCTTGGGCGACAAGAAAGCGCCGGTAACAATTGTTGAATTCAGCGACTTTGAGTGCCCGTTCTGCGGACGGTTCCACCAGCAGACCTTTCCACAGATTAACGAAAACTACATCAAAACTGGCAAAGTGAAGCTCATCCTCCGTGACTTCCCGCTCGGCTTCCACGCAGAAGCGCAGAAAGCAGCAGAAGCAGCTGAATGCGCCGGAGAAGAAGGAAAGTACTACGAAATGAGCGACAAGCTGTTCAATGACGGCGTGCAGGGTGGTGTTGCGTCATTCAAGATATTCGCCGCAGACATCGGCTTGAACACCGCGAAGTTTAACGACTGCCTTGACTCAGGAAAGATGGCCAGCGAAGTGAAGAAGGACATGGCTGACGGCGCACAGTATGGCGTGTCGGGAACACCCGCGTTCTTCATCAACGGCCAGCTCATTTCAGGAGCGCAACCGTACTCGGCTTTCCAACAGGTGATTGAGCAGGCGTTGAACAAATAAATTTTTTATTTTTCTCTTTTTTCTCTCAAAAAAAACAAACAATATAAAGAGACGGCTATCTCGTGACTGATATGTACACCACTGACGAAGTTCTTGCAGCGCACAAAAAAGCAGGGGGAAAATTGGCCGTCACGCCAACCGTCTCTCTCGCTACAAAAAAAGATTTGAGCATTGCCTACACGCCCGGCGTCGCAGAGATATGCCGGCTCATCGCCAAAAATCCGAGCGAGGCGTATGAGTACACTATTAAAAAAAACGCCGTTGCCGTGGTCACCGACGGCAGTGCGGTGCTCGGCTTGGGCAACATCGGCCCAGAAGCAGCGCTGCCCGTAATGGAAGGAAAAGCAATCCTCTTCAAACAATTCGGTGGCGTTGACGCCTATCCAATCTGCCTGAATACGCAGAATCCCGACGAAATCGTTTCAATTGTCAAGGCAATCGCGCCTGGATTTGGCGGCATCAATCTGGAAGACATTTCTGCGCCGCGCTGTTTTGAAATCGAAGAAAAGCTGCAGGACATCGGCATTCCCGTGCTTCATGACGACCAGCACGGCACGGCAATCGTTGTGCTTGCAGGATTGCTGAACGCGTGCAAAGTGACCAAACGGAAGATTGAAGACGTTCGCGTGGTTATCAATGGGGCAGGCGCTGCGGGCACTGCAATTTGCAACATCCTTACTGACGACACTGCAGGTACGAACGGTAGTGTGCATGTCAAAGACGTGATTGTGTGCGACACCAAGGGCATCATTGGCCATCACCGTAAAGACCTTCCCGAGTATAAGAAAAAAATTGCCGACCGCACCAATACTGGAAAAAGAGCAGGCACATTGCAGGACGCACTCAAGGGTGCAGACGTGTTCATTGGCGTTTCAGCGCCGAATGTACTTTCAGAAACAATGATTAAGGGGATGAACAACCATCCGATTATTTTTGCCATGGCAAACCCCGTGCCGGAGATTATGCCCGACAAAGCGCACCATGCCGGCGCAGCGGTCGTGGCAACCGGACGCAGTGATTTTCCGAATCAGGTGAATAACGCGCTGGTTTTTCCCGGCCTGTTCCGTGGTGCACTCGACAGCCGGATACCGCGCTTCACACCAGCGATGAAAATTGCTGCAGCGTACGCGCTTGCTGCGTGTGTCACGAGCCCAACCGCAGAAAAAATTGTGCCCACTCTTTTTGAGAAGAATGTAGCGTTGAGTATTGCAGCGGCTGTTGGTGAATTAGCACGCAAAAACTAATCAGAGAATAAGAAACTAATTGAATTCTTTTCACTTCATGCGCTACATCGGATCGTAACAATATTCTCGGTCAGCAGTGCACACAACGCTTGTTTGGTCAGGTGCACACACATAGATACCTTCTCGCCGGCAGTTGCGAACACCTGCATAACATGATATGCCGACCGGGAATATTTCGTCAATCAATCCGTTCGCGTTATTATCCTTGCCGTCACAGCGGTCTTCAAGTGACGCATCAAGGAGCGTACCTGCATCAGTGAGTGCTGCATCTTCTGGTGTTGATGCATCAGGCGCATTTTTTATTCCTCGTGCATTTCCAACAGAAATATACACTGATCCGATATCCATGTGTTCTTCGCCACACCGCGGAAGATATGCCAGAGCCAGGCTCAGTGCAAGTATTCCGGGCGCGAGATAGTTTTTCATATCTTCTTCGCTGCAGTAGAGTTATAAAAAATAATGGTGTCTAAGTCGCCACATCAAGCGTATTCCGGTGAATCACCCTGCTCTTCCTGAAGTGATAGATAAAAAACTATATAAAGGGTCAAATTTAAGGGGTAGTAAAGACTAAAGAGGTGAGCCATGCCCGGCACCAAAAAACCAAAAAAGAAAAAAAATGTGTGCGAGTTCTGTTAAAATGAGCAGACAGCTTTTTTTCTGTTTTTTTATTTTTGTACTCGTGCTCGGTAGTTTCGTGAGTGCGCATGAAGAAGAAAGTGCGTACAACACCGATGGCCAAAATCGGCTGTACTATCAGACACGAACGCTTTCAATGAAACTCCTGATTAGCGCTACAATTATTATTACTGCCTTTGTTGCGTATGCAATTGCCAACAACCATTCTGGCCTCACGCACAACAAGAAAAAAATTCTGTTTCTTGGCATTGCAGTCCCCGCACTCATCGCAACCATTGTTCTCGCCTACGCAACCGTCTATCTCAACGTGGTTTCAGAAACAAAAGGGCCGGTGCACTGGCATGCTGACTTTGAAATCTGGAACTGCGGCGAAAAAATTGACCTGAAAAATCCGGAAGGATTCACCAACCGGATTGGCACGCCGGTATTCCACGAGCACAGCGATGACCGCATCCATGTTGAAGGCGTACTGATTGACAAAAGCGACGCGAACCTCGGACGGTTTTTCAACGTCACCAGCGGCCTGCTGACGCAGGAAAAAATGCGCGTGCCGACCAACACTGGGTTTGTTGAAGCAACAAATGGTGAATCATGCAATGGTGTGCCGGCAAAACTGCAGGTATTTCTTTTTCACGTAACCAATCCAGAACAGGACAAGGAATGGGTGTACGAGCAGAAAAAAATTGAACATTTTGACGACTATGTGCTGGCACCGCAATCTCTCGTGCCACCGGGTGACTGCATCATTGTCGAATTCGGCCCTGAAAAAGAAAAAACAACAAACCTCTGCGAAACATATCGTATCGCAGAATCACGGGGTGAGCTCCGTGGCCGTTGAAGCATACCTCCCTACGTTTGGCATCGTGACGGGAACCGCGATAATTGACGCGATAAACCCGTGCGCCATCGGCGTGCTCATTTTGATGCTGTCCGTGCTGATGGGCTCAAAAAAGACTATCGGCAGAATGCTCCTCCTCGGTTTTTTGTACATCGGTGCCGTAATGCTGACGTACCTTCTTGCCGGACTTGGTTTGCTGTATTTCCTTACAAAAATTCCGCTCTGGGTTACTGAATATATCGCCATCAGTGTTGGCGTGCTGATTGTGTTTGCCGGCTTGCTTGAGGTCAAGGATTATTTTTGGTATGGGAAATGGTTTTCGCTTTCGATACCGGCAAGCATGGCAAAAAAACTTCATCAGTACAGTACTAAAACAACAATTTTTGGCATCATCTTTTTAGGCGTCTTTGTTGCCGGCGTTGAGCTCCCCTGTACAGGCGCGCCGTATTTGGCGATTATTACCATGCTTTCACAGTATTTTGACTTCAGCGCGTTCCTAATGCTGGTGTGGTACAACTTTGTCTTTGTCTCGCCGCTCATCATAATTTTGCTGCTCGTTGCCACGGGCACGAAACTGCACAAAGTCAAGAAATGGAAACAGGAAAGCAGGGGAATGATGCGGCTTGCCATTGGCCTGATGCTGATTGCCATGGGCTGGCTGCTCATGCTCATCGCCAATGGAACTATCAACTTTGGGTGAACACATGAAAAAGAACACGAAAAAAAACAAACCGAAAGCACGGCAAAAAACGTGCACGCATTGCATTGTCAAGCGCCATGGGCGCATGGAAGAATTCGACGAACGCAAAGTATATGCGACCTGCTACCGCGCGTGCAAGGATGCGTCTCTTGACGACAAAAAGGCGGAAAAAATATGCAGCAGCGTGGCAACACAACTTAAAAAATGGGCAGGCACAAAAAAATGCGTTATGTCAGATGCAATCTTTGCCCAGCTGGCACGCGCGCTCAGAAAACACGACAAGAATGCGGCGTTTATGTACGAGACGCATCGAGATATTTGCTGAAAAAATGAAAAAAGAAGAAATAAAAGATTTATTTGGTATGTATTCCCAGTGTCTTCTGCAGCCAGCAGTAGCCCACAAAGCTTTCAACCAAAGCAATCCAGCCAACAATCAGCACGAGCCAGTTTGCCCATTCTGCTCCATAACTTGGCGCCCACGGGCCAAGCCACCAGAATGCCAGCGCAAAGCGCAAAACCCGGTCAACACTGTTCAAATTTTGAGTAACCATTGAACACCTCTTTTTTCAAACGTAAAGAAAACTAAGTATATAAAATCAGCGGAAAAGCAAACGCGAAACCAGTTTCGCAAACATTTATAAGTCCTTTCACGCTTTGCTAAATCATGGACAAATTCCTTCCAGCAGCGCGGTTCAACGCATTAGCTGAACGATATGATTTTATCTGTGAGTGGGTAGGTTTTGATACAACATATCGGCAAAACATAATTGACGCGCTCCATCTTCCCAACAAAAAAATGCGCGTGCTGGATGTTGGATGCGGTACGGGAACGCTTGCGGTTGAACTCAAAAAAGAAAAAGCAAACGTCGAGGTACACGGCGTTGACCCGGATGAGAAGATTCTTGCATTGGCACGAAAAAAAATTGCCAAGAATAAGATGGAAGTGCACCTGAACAAAGCATATGCCCAGAAACTCCCGTTTCCCGACCGCCATTTTGACGCCGCTTACAGTTCACTGGTGTGGCACCATATTCCTGATCATGCAAAACAGGACTGTTTTGATGAAATTTTTCGCGTGCTGAAAAAAGGAGGCGTGTTCGTGCTGTCTGATTTTGGAAAACCGAAGCATTGGTGGCTGCCATCATACTCCCATTTTGCACGGTTCTTTGAAGAAGGAAAAGCGAATTATGACGGATTGATGCCGACGATGATGGAGACGGCTGGATTTGAACTAATTACCAGCAAGCCGTTGAAAAACAGCATCGAACTTCTGGTGGGAAGAAAGCCTTGAATGGTGCTTCCCCAGAATGCATACATGCGACTAATCAGCATCGACATACTCAAATACGTCCTTGGAAACAAGGGTGATAAGATTCTTTGCCTCTCTGAATGGTATGTCCCTAGTCATTACGCAAATGATGTACGGGTTATTTGGATAGTACACAACACCACAATCATGAAGCCCATAATCACTTACGCCAAATTTATGTGCAACCTGAACTTCAACAGGTATGCCTGCAGATAATAAATCTTCTCTTTGTGTATCAGTTGTTACATCAAGTGCCAGTTCAGATGATTTAGGCGAAAGATACGAAGAAAAGTATAACGCCTTAAAAAAACGACTATATCCCCGTGGAGTAACGTACACCGTGGTATTTCGATTTTCAATCTGGGGCATACCAACATGCGCAAAAACACTGTTCAGATCTGCATCAGACAATTGGCGTAGCACTGCATTTTTAGCAGTATTGTCAGATGCGAGTATCATCTCTTTTAAGAATTCTATCGAAGTAAACTCTGTTCCAACTGGTTTTTTATATAATTCGCCTGAATTTTTATCTACATCTGCTGAAATCAAGGAGATTGTATCGTTCAAACGTATCTGCTCTCGGTCAACTTTTTTAAGAAAACCAATCATAATCGGCATTTTTAAAAGACTCGCTGGAATAAACGCATCTCGTTCATTTATACCCATCCACGCACCAGTACGCAAATCTTGTACAAAGATACCGACCTGGCTGATATTATTTTTTGGTTCAATGTCAGAAGTGAGTTTTTCTTTAAGGCCATAATAATGGAGGCGAAGGCGTAGCGGTTGGTTACCTGAATCAACTGGGGTGGCAGTTAAATGATTTATATAGCGATACGGGGCTCTGTCCGGAGTGGGAATGTTGTTCGTTTGCATCTGTTTCAGCAACAAAAAGAGATTCGTTGTAATCAAAATGAGCAATAGAATAATGCCTATCATAATTACCCTTTTCTTTCCTTTCTTAAGCTCGCTATTTTCAGAAAATTCCATACCAGTCTCATCTTTTCGTGGTATATAAAAAGTTTTTGCAAAACTCACAAAAAATAAACTATAGTTTTATACCTTAGTTCTTCATCTATTTTTGGTATGGTGCCGAAGGCAGATTTGAAATGACCGCAAGGAAGCAATACTCCACCCGCATTAAGATTCTTCTAAGGAGAAAGCCTTAAATACCTCTTTTCTGTTGCGTGTTCCATGCGCATCGAAAACTGGCCGATTCATTTCGGCAATCTCGTCAAAAAGGGAAACCTTGACAGCAACGTCGTCGTTATTACATTATGGACTCCGATGAAAATTGTTGAGCCCCAGCTTCGCTCTGACAGTTACGCGGTGTTGAGCCAGCTGTATTCAAAAGACACAGGGCTCAATGCGCTGGTTCGTGGCTGCCTTTCAAACACGGCAATTCGGTATGTCATCGTTACCGGACAAGACTTGTCAGGCAGCGGACAGGCACTTCTCAATCTGAAAAACAACGGTGTTGATGCAACCAGCAATATTATCGGCAGTACCAATTCAGTGGTTGACAAAGAAATCCCGAAAGAAGCAGTCGAATTATTCAGAAAAAACGTTGATATTGTTGACGCGCGGACAGTTCCATTTCCCCAACTGCAAGCACTGATTGATTCTCTTCCAAAAAAATCTGAGTATGGGCAACCACGGGTGTTTCCTGAGGCAAAAATCGAAGTGCCGGAAACCCAGCCGAGCGAGCACGTTGGATTCAAGGTTCGCGCAAAGAAAATTGGCGAGGCGTGGCTCCAAGCTCTCCAGCTGATTATGAAATTTGGCGCAGTAAAAGAAAGCCAGCGCGGCGAAAAGCAGAAGGAAGTAATGGAACTGATGATAAGCGTGACGGATGAAAACCCGGACGCTATCAGCTGGAAAGAATATTTCAATTTCACGCAGGAAGACCTTGAAAATTATTATCCCCAAGTCTTAAGCCCGCAAACCCTTGATGTAAAATATACCTACGGCAGCAGGCTGATGAACTATCATTCTATTGACCAGATTCAGTCAATTATTGATGAACTAAAAAAAGCGCCACACAGCAGACGGGCAGTTGCCGTGCTCTGGGATGTTGAAAAAGACAGTGCAAGCGAAGACCCACCCTGTTTTAATCTATTGCAGGCGCTGATACAAAACAACAAACTCTTTTTGATTATGTACATCCGAAGCAATGACATGTATGACGCGTGGCCGCGCAACGCATTCGCGTTGAGAAAACTCCAACAGCGCATTGCACAAGAAGTTGGCTGTGCCATGGGCCATCTCATTACGCTCTCGGGTAGTGCGCACATTTATGAGCGCAGCTTCAAACAAGTTGATGAACTGCTGAAAGACTACCCAGTTGCGGATAACGTCGAATTCGACCTTCCCGGAAAGCTGATGCAGGACCCGCGGGGCAACATTACGATTTCAATTACTGGGACAGAGATAAAACTAAGCCACCTGACACCGGACGGCAAACGCATTGATGAGCATACAGCAAAAAGTGCAAAAGATGCAATGTTTTGGCTGACGTGGCAGCAAAAAATTATTGATGTCTACCACGCGTTATACCTTGGCAGGGAATTGGAAAAAGCAGAAATGGCACTCCAGCTGGGCATCCATTACGTTCAGGACAAGCCATTGGATATGAAAGAGATTATGCAGGCACTGCAAAATAAGAAACTTTAAAAAAGAGGACTATTATTTCTGTTCTTGGTGATATGCCTATGAACCCTATGAAAAAAATACTAACAGCACTAACTATTCTTTCACTGCTCATGCTTGTTGGATGCGCAACACAAGAAGCGCCATCAGCAGCGGCACCAACACAGGCACCGTCAAAAGTTGTTGAGATTGCTGACTCTGCTGATGCAGGGGAGCCAGAAGAAGAAACTACTCCTGAAACCGAGGATCAAGAAATAGAAGATCAAGAATCAGAAGATGAAGAAATAGAAGATGAGCAAATAGAAGATGAAGAACTAAAAGGGGCAGAAAGTACGCCAGAAACAGATATTCCCTCTGAAGAACCCGTTTCTGTGTCTGCATCCACGGCCACGGTTCGTGAAATTACTATGACTGCCAAGAATTGGGAGTTTGACCCGTCAACCATCGAAGTGAATAAAGGCGACCGCGTGGTGCTGACCATCACCAGCGTAGACGTCAAGCATGGCTTTTCCATTGACGACTTTGGCGTCGCAATCACGCTGGAACCTGGCAAAATCGTCACCACTGAATTTGTTGCCGACAAAGCAGGAACCTTTGATTTCTACTGCTCGGTCTACTGCGGGAGTGGACATCGAGACATGGTTGGAAAATTAGTAGTGAATGAATAGATTTTATTTTTTTTACTATGCTAATTGATACGAAATAATTAACAAGAGAATATTCACCACATACATCATCGTGCACACGATGCAAAAATTCTTCATCTTAATATAAGAAACATACATCAAATACAGCGTGCCGATGAATGAAACTACTGCAGCATACAGAATATAATCAAACAGTTTCAGAAGCGTCAAAATATACACGCCAGCGTAAAAAAAGAGCCCTATACCCGAATTAGGAATGCCGAAAAAGAGTTTGCCGGAAGAACTAAAAAACGCTTTGGTGCACGAGACTGACGGACTGATGTGACAGAACGGGTGGTAGCTCTTGTACAATGACCGTAGGGCATAGGCAGATAGCAAAAAGCCAAGCGCAGCAAGAAGGTATAGGAAGATGATCATATCTGATTTTTAAGGAAAAGGCCTATAAAAAGATTTAGATGAATAGTGTTTTTCGCGAAGCAAGAAACAACCCACCAACAAGTACCATCAAAAGGTCAATAACCATGCAATAGGTGCAGATACTGCGAATAACAAAGAGTTGCAGGAAAATAAAATACGCAGCTCCCAAGACGCCGCCTATAACAAGAATGCCCATACCAATCTGAAACAAATTTTTTGTTTTCTTAAACACTGCAGGATGCCATTTTTGCACCAGCAAGAAAAGAAGAAACACCAAAACCAACAGCGTGAAATACAGCACGCCTACCAGCGCTGTTGAAACACCGAAAAGGATGCTATATTTTGTATTCTGCACTGCTGCGCAGGAACCCAGCGACGTGCCGTTGCGGAAACAGGTGTCAGACTCAATCGTTGATGAGCCGGATGTTGCAATTTCGACCAGTCTGCGCACTTCGAGTTGTTTTTGGTACTCGATGTAGCCGGAGAAAAAAAGAGCAGTGCCAAGCGCAATGAGGATAACAAAGAGCGTGATGGTGCGTTTCTGAATCATCATCCGATTGTATCATGCGGGGATGTTTAAAAGCTTTGCGCCCATATAACCAACCACAACAATCAATATAAACTACAGCCCCTGACTTCAGACCACGAACCAAAGGGTGATAGATATCAAAGAAGGCCTCTCGTTTGACGACGTTCTGATTATTCCAAACTATTCAGAGAACTACTCACGCAAAGATTGCAACACGGCTGGAAAGCTTACTAAACACATTTCCTTGACCACCCCGATCATCGGGGCAAACATGGACACGGTGTGCGGCGATGAGATGGCCATTGCCCTTGCGCGGCTCGGCGGCATCGGATTTATCCACCGGTTTAACACGATTGAGGAAGAAGTTGAGCTCGTGCGGAGAGTCAAGCATTTCAAGACCTTCAAAATTGAACATCCAAGAACCTGTCGGCCGGACCAGCTTGTTGCCGAGGTAAAAACGATATCAGGAGAGACTGGCATATCAGGATTTCTCGTCGAAGAATATGGCCGGCTCATCGGCATTGTTTCGCGCAGAGACCTCAATGGCGCCGACGACCACCAATCCATCCGCGACGTGATGACTAAAAATGTAATCTCCGCGCCATTTGACATTGCCCTCGCCGCAGCGGAAGAACTGCTTGAAAAAAACAAAATAGAAAAACTGCCGTTGGTTGACGAATATAGAGCGATTCGCGGGCTCATCACCTACACTGACCTTCAAAAACAAAAGCGGTATCCGCATGCAAGCGTTGACAAAAAAGGGCGGCTTCTTGTTGGGGCGGCGGTTGGCGTCAAGGACACCGTGGAGCGTGCCCGCGCACTTATCGCCGCAGAAGTGGACATTCTCGTGTTGGACATTGCCCACGGCCACAACAAGCGGGCGATTGACGCCGTGCGGCTGTTGAAAAAAGAGTTTCCGACCATGCCGATTGTTGCCGGCAACGTCGCAACCGCCCGCGCCACAGAAGACCTCATCACTGCCGGCGCCGACTGCATCAAAGTGGGCATTGGGCCGGGCGCAGCGTGCACCACACGCATTGTTACTGGCTGCGGCGTGCCGCAAATAACCGCGATTATTGACTGCGCAACGGTTGCGAGCAAACATGATATTCCCCTGATTGCCGACGGCGGCATCAAAAGCGGCGGCGATGTCATCAAGGCGCTGGCTGCCGGTGCCGACACCGTCATGGTTGGCCGTTTGTTGTCTGGCACCACAGAAAGCCCGGGCATGATGATGGTGAAAAATGGAAGAAAAGTCAAAGTCTATCGTGGCTCCTCTTCATTTGACGTCAATATCAAACAAAAAAAGCTGTATGAAAAAATGCTGGACATCAAAGAAGTTACTGATGTGGTGCCGGAAGGCGTTGAGGCCACGGTGCCGTACTCTGGTGATGTTGTCGAAGTGATTAATCAGCTCATGGGCGGCCTGCGGTCAGGCATGAGTTATGTCGGCGCGAAGAACTTGCAGGAACTAAAGTATAAAGCAGAGTTTATTAAGATAAGCAGTGCCGGGATGAAAGAGAGCAACCATCACAATGTGGATGTGTGAGTTGATACTACCGTTTTGAGAGTCCGTTTTGTTGGCTAAATAAATCCATTTTGACGACGTAATAGTGTGGGAAACAAATTTAAAAACGAAACCTTTATATGTCAATATAAATCCTCTTTTTGACGGGGAAAAATGAACCTTATTCAGAATATTAAACAAACTGGTTTGAAAAAAGCTAGTTTAACATTTTTAACTAACTGGTGGACTAAGAATAAACTTACTCTGATTATTGTCGGCATTATTATTCTGTCTGGAGTTTTACCTATTTTCCCGTCAAGCAGTACTAAAACGATAACTTTAACTGTGCCAGTCGAGGATCAGGGGGCTTATAGTTCACCTGGGATTGAAGTGTTTTCTGAATGTAATACACTTAGCTTACGAAATTTTTATGACTTTGAGAGTGTTACTACCTCATCTACTAACGATTTATCATATATACGCTTGCCTAAAACCGTATCGTATAGATATAACGAATACAATATATCCTTATTTGCATTGAAAGCATGCGCTGATTGCATCAAAGATGACATGTTAAGACCGAGTGAGCCGAAAGAATGTCTTATGAATAAATCATCTGTTTTTGGGTATTTTCAGATATGTACTGGGAAGAATCAAAACTTTGAACCATGCGAAAGGATACCTTTTGTGGTAAGTACCGGCCTTGAAATAGTCTCACCTGATAAAAAATTCAAAATCAGTACTAATCCTTATGTAAAGAAAACAAAAGTACCACAAGGAATATATCAGTCTGTTATTTCTAATTATAGGATTGATCTAATTATCACTTATCCTGAATGGAAATCTCTTCCTTATGTTAAATGGGTTGGTGGTGCAGTACTCTTTTTGTTAGATCCGATTAAATTTATTTTAAAATATTTTATGGATAGGTGGTTTTACTAAGCTTAGTTCATTTCTAAACTCCTCAACTGTCTTGCACTGGATTAGTCGTGCACACATTTTTCTATTTTTTTTGGATGATTGTTTTCACAATTGGAATCGGGGGTTGGTATAATATATTATTTGAATATTCCGATAATAAGGCGCGTTAAAAGAGATAAAGAAACTGAATAACAAAAACAGATGCAGAGTCTATAGGCATTCTTGTTTATATTTAGTAACTGGTTTCATCATCTTCTTTTTCATACAATTTTTTTTAATCTTGGGAATTTCTAAAGGAGTGGAAAAACATCCTGAATCTTTTCCCATCTCACAAAACTCTATCTCAAAAATTTCTGAAGCGTTTGAATCTACATATCTCTTTTTAATCCCTTTACTGATTTTTCTCTCATTTGATTTTAAAATCCCCAGTTCAAAAGAAAATTCGCCGCCCGTATTTTCCATATTAGTTACTTCGTAACTAACACGGTGGTAATCAAGACAGGTATACCCTCCGTTCGGACCATAAAAAATTCCTCGATGCGCATTTTCTCTTGTTACTCCCGAAACGGGCTTTTGACACATAATGTGCGGTTCCTTGTTACAATCTGTATTAAATTCGCAAGCTTTATTTCTGATTGTATAATAAGCAGGACTTTCATCACAAACTTCTTCAACTACTTCTTCTATGGTAATATAACTGACGGTTTCACATTCTTTAGAACTATTATCCTCTTCTTTAAGATCAATTTTCTCATTAATTGATTCATTTGATTGATGGCAAAAGGAATTGTTAGTGACCATTGTTCCATCAGGACAGACATACTTAACCAATTCTTTTTTTTGTAACTGGTTTGTTAAAAAATAAAAAAGAATAATAAAAAAGAGAAGACTAAACAGAATATAAAAATAATGTCGATTATGATGTTTCATAACTAATTAGTGTTATTCTAACTTTATAAAGTTTTCTAAGGGCCATTTTATCCCAATCGAACTCTCAAATAGATCACATTTTCCTTAAACTCCTCACTCGTCTTACACTGCGCAAGCCGCGCTCGCATCTTCGCCGCGCCATCGCTGCCCTTCAAGAAATACAGCGCCTGTGACTTTATCGTGTCGAAATTGATGGCATATTTTTCTGCGAGCTCAAGATATTCAAAGAACAATGAGAAACGGTCAACAGTCTCGTACGATCCTTTTTTCAGATACTCATCAATCTGCGTAAAAATAAATGGATTTCCAATCGCCCCGCGGGCAATCATAACGTAATCAACGCCGCTTTCTTCCAGCCGTTGAGAAAAAATTTCAGGAGTAAACACATCGCCGTTGCCGATGACTGGAATGTTCACGGCTTCCTTCACCTGCTTGATGATGTCCCAGTCTGCAACACCGGAGTAGCCCTGTTTCTGAGTGCGGCCGTGGATTCCGATTGCCGCAGCGCCGGCGTCTTCAACGATTTTGGCAATTTTCACCGCGTTCGTGGTGTTTTCGTCAATGCCTTTGCGGATTTTTACGGTCACTGGTTTCTGTACCGCAGACGCAAGCTTGTTGATGAACGAGCCGATTTTTTCCGGATTGTTCAGCATGGCGCTGCCGGCGCCGGTTTGAATCACTTTCCACGCCGGACAGCCGCAATTAATATCGATGACATCAAAACGATCCTCAAGCATTTTTGCTGCTGCAACAACATCAGCTTCATTGCTGCCGAACAGCTGCACGGCAACCGGCTGTTCAATCGGATCAGTCTGAATCATCTTAAACGATGTTGCATTGCCACGCACCAAGCCGGTGCTGTTCACAAATTCCGTGTACGTCAGCCCAGCGCCGTATTTTTTGCACAGCGCACGAAACGCGACATCAGTCACGCCAGCCATAGGGCTCAAGATGGCAGGGCTTTTCAGTTTGGGAAAGGATGAGGGGGAGTGCATGAGATAAAAAATAACACAGGGGGTAGATAAACTTTGCGATGAGAGAATTCTATTTTGCTTGGACTTGTTCAACTGGGTGATATCGCCGAGCTAAATCTGCGGGAGCATGGCTTGCTGATTGATAAAAAAAGACTTGGTGGGGTGTGCCTGACTCAATCAGTTTTGCACCAATAATCGATGCAACTGCTCGGCTTTCTATAGTTCCTTGTTCGCGTTTCCCACCTTGTGCTTTCTCCTGGTTCATGTGATACTCCCAATCAATCCCCACCATGATTCTTCCGGGCCAGTTAAGATCAGGTGAGTCCATATAAGGTCCATCAACAACTCCGAGGATACTTACCTCAAACCCGGAATGCCGGCGTCTCAGAGAAGGAATTTGGTTAACATATAGTATCTGAGGTTTATCCTTATCCGGAGCTGCATCAAACGCCCGCTGTACCACTTTCAACAGATACCCTCTAAAATCTCGGCCGAGTCGTTCCATCTCAGCTCTGATCTCTGGACTCTTTTGAATTTCCAATACCACAATATCTTCAAGCTGTGACATACCGTTTGGAAATGCCCTGAACTATTTAAGTTTTTGTGTGGAAGAGAATATAAGAGAAAAAGCTTTTAAATACTGGCGTACAAACAAAAAATATGGCAGAACAAACCTATCCCGAACCGGCGGTCGGTGCGCTTATTTTTAATCCGGAAGGCAACGTCTTTCTTATGAAGTCACACAAGTGGCACGGCAAATATGTCATCCCCGGAGGCCATATTGAGCTGGGCGAGCGGATGGAAGATACCGTGCGGCGCGAAGTCAAAGAGGAAACAGGACTGGACGTGTATGCCATTGAGTTTATTAGTTTTCAAGAATTTATTTTTGACACTGTGTTTTGGAAGAAGCGGCATTTTATCTTTTTCGACTTCGCGTGCAAAACAAAATCAAAGAACGTTGTCTTGAACGATGAAGCCCAAGAGCATTGTTGGGCATCGCTTGCTGAAGCGCTGAAAATGCCGGTTGAGCCGTACACACGGAAAGCGATTGAGGCGTACATCAAAAAGAAGGGAAACTAATGAGCAAGAAAATCAGTGAATGGATTACGAAGTATGCAGAAAAAAACACAATTGTCGCGCTTAAAAAACAGTTCACCTCTGCCAAACCATATCCTCATCTCGTCCTATCCAACTTCTTCAATCCGAAAAAATCCGTTGAAATTCTCAAAGCGCTTGTACAGGAGCCCATGGAGGAAAAAGAAGCAGACCTCTTCAAATTCATGCAGACAAAAGACCTTGTTGGAACAAATAACAAGATCCTCAAAGAATTCCGCGCGTTTTTATGCTCCGATGAGTTTGTTTCGTTCATGGAACACCTCACCGGCCTGAAACTGAAGCGCGGCGTCATTGATATGCACGGCACGCTGTATCAAGACACCGACTTCTTGTTATGCCACGACGACCAGCTCGAAGGAAGAAAAATCGCATTTCTTTTTTACCTTTCCAACTTGAAGGAAAAAGACGGCGGCAGCCTGAACCTGTTCAATTCAAAAAACAAGATGCCGACGACGGTTGTAAAAAAAATAATCCCTCAATTTAACACCTTCACCTTTTTCGAAGTTTCACCAGTATCCTTCCACGAAGTTGAAGAAGTTATCACCGATGTACAGCGCATTGCTATCGGGGGCTGGTTCCATGGCGATTAACCCTTTATATTTCAAAGAAGAGAACATCAGAAAGATACAGCAGATGTTTGCCTCAAATCAAACCGTGCCAAGCATTGTACTGCATGATTTTTTTCAAAAGGAGTGTTACGAGCAGCTGAAACAAGGAATAACACGGGCAGCATTTCAAAAAGAGCGTCATCCGATACTCTATTCGTATCAGGAAGCAACGCCATCGTTTGTCAATGAAGGGCTCAATACCAAAGAAATGCTTGATTTCCTGCAAAAAATTCTGAACAAAAAAATAAAAAAAATAACCGGCACCGTGCAGTGCTTCGGCTGGAAAGATTACACGATTCTCAACGATGAGGTGGTGGAGAAACCGGGCATCGACCTCTTTTTTTGCCTCAGCGATGACTGGGATGAATCATACGGCGGAAACGTGGTGTATGTCGACGGTACTGGCGAATACACCAAGACCCTGCTCACAGAGAATATGCTGATGATTGTTGAGCGGAAGAAAGGTGTTCAGAAGTTTGTGCAGTATGTGAACCATCGGGCACAAAATAAAAAATTATATTTGATGCGGGCGACGATTAACGCTTGAAATAGACATGAGGATGGGAAAACGCCTTTCCTTCTCTCACCGTGCGAGATTCTTGAGCACCCAACGTACGTATAAAATCAGCTGCATTCGTCAGTCGCCAGTAATCATCGATACATGCCTCGCCCCCCGGTTTAAGCATATGAAAAAAAAGAGCATATGCCTCAAAAGCTGCTGGGTCTTTTTGTTGATACAGATATTCCATGAGTTGACATGAGTACAGAAGGTCAAACGAATTTACAGGAAGAGAAAGCGTGCGAAAATCACCGCGGATAATAGTGAGGCGAGGGTCTTTCTCGGATTTTTCTTGAGCAAAAAGATCGATTGCATAGACTGACAAGCGTGGGCTCGGATGAGTTGCAAGAATTTCGCTTGCAGCACGGGCATCATACCCGGCACCGATATCAATTACGCGAACCTCTTCGCCCTCAGCTAATCGTTCGGTTATGCTTTCATGGAGACGATCTCCCATCCAGTTGTTAATAATGTCAAAAGAACGATTCGTTAAAAGAAATGACTCATCACTCGTGTTAAGTGCAACACGATATCTTCCTTCAGAGGGTGAGTATGCCTCTGCAACATTAGGGAGGGCAGAAAGTGAATGTTCAGTAACTCGTTCAAGAAGTGGCAGAGAAGTAGTCATGATAGTCAACCTTAGAGAAGCCCATCATACTGAATATCTTTCTCCTCAACGCGCCGCACTGGCTTCTCGCGCTCTTGTTCTTCCATTGCCTGCGCAACCAGACCGGGCGTTCTGCCGATGATAAATATGCCCTTGCCAACGCTTGGATGAAAGCCCATTTCAAGGAGTATCGCGGCAATAACTCCGTCAACATTCAGGCACAGTTTTTTTCCCTTTTTTGTTTCAATTATTTTTTCGATGGCAATAGCAAGCGTGATGTACGGAGAATAATACGAGAGAGACTCGCAGAGCGCGATGAGTTGTTTGGTGCGTGGATCTGATTCATTGTACACCGCATGGCCATAGCCGAAGATTGTTTTTTTCTCGTCGAGTAATTTTCCGATATAGTTCGCCAGAACATCAGGCGGCATGCGGCTGTGAATTATCTGGTGGTAAAACTCCATCGCCTTTTCAATAGCGCCGCCGTGGTAATCGCCAAGTGCAAGGATGCCGGCGCCGACTGCGGTGTTGAGCGTGTTACCTCCAGACATTACAAACCGAGTTGCCATGCTGGACGTGACGCCCATGCCATGATCGATAATGCTCGTGAGCATCGCCGAGAATAATTTTGATTCAATCGCCGTCGGTTTTCGCTTGTTCAGCAGCAAAAAAACCGCGTCAGTGAAGGAACCTTCAGTAACTAACTGTGACAGCTTCTCGCCGCGGATGATATGGTCAGTCTCGGTCATTTTACTGATAGCAGTTTTGAATTCCATAGTTACACCATTAGTGTTTGTTCAATCTTTTTCTCAAGCGCTTTTTTGACGAGTGCAGGAATATCATCATGGTAATCAGCGACAATCACACCGGCTGCGCGCAGCGCTGCTTTTTTGTCGTCAGCTTTTCCTTTGCCATAGCTGATGATGGCGCCGGCATGGCCGAGTGGAAGGTCGCGGTTGATTGTTTCGACGAATTTTCCGGAAATGAACGCGATGACTGGCTTTGAGCAGCCGTGTTCTTTGACATAATCAGCAAGTTGTTCTTCGTACGTGCCGCCAATTTCACCAAAGACGACAATTGCTTCTGTTTCATTGTCTTTTTCGAGCAATGGAATAAGGTCTGCGTAGGTGGTTCCAATAATGACGTCGCCGCCGATACCAATAACCGTACTTTGGCCGAAGCCTGCGCGGGTGAGGATGTTTGCGGTCTCGCCGCACATGCCACCACTCTTGGATATGAGCGCGACATTTCCAGCTGTGTACATACTTTTTTCATTCGCCGTGGCAATCGAACCAAGCTTGCCGAGGCGTGTGTTGAGGATGCCGATGGATGACGGGCCAATAATTCTGCAGTTGTGGTACCGTGCCATCTCGACCAGTTTTGCCGTGTCTTTGACGGGCACATTTTCAGTGACAATAACAATTGTTTCAATGCGATTGTTGATTGCTTCAAGCGCTGCGTCATAGACCATGAGCGGGGGAACATAAATAACTGATGTGTTGATATGCGCGTCGTGTTCTTTTGCTTCTCTCACACTGTCAAACACGTGCACATCTTCAACAGTCTGGCCGCCTTTGCCTGGGGTGACACCGCAGGAGATGGCGATGCCTGACGCAATCATTTCTTTGGTGGCGCGCTGGCCTTCCTTGCCGGTAATGCCTTGCACCATGGCGCGCGCGTTTTTGTTGAGGATGATGGACATGTTTTTATCTCCGTTGTTTGTATTCATTTATTTTTTGGGCGGCAATTCTCGCTGCCGTTGCCATAGGTGTTTCATCGCCAAAGAGCGTGATGTCGAGTTGGTGGCAGTCAGCGATGGTTCGCAGGTGCGCAAATGCTTCTTTGTCTCGCTGGCCAGCACGGCGGATGACAATAGGGTATTTCGGTTTGAGCTGTTCAAGCACTTCAGCAAACCCACCGAGAGTTTCAAAGATGTCCGTGAAGTTTGCCTTGCCGCCGATGACAAGACAGCCGTTCAGGCCGGGCTTCGCCAGCGTTATTTCAGCGAGCCGACGAACTTTTTCCCGCGGCGGGTTGCCGCTGTATTCCGTGTAATTTGCCGGATTGCCGCCTGCTTGAATTAATGCATCCATAGCCGTGAGGCTTGCGCCGCCGCCTGATGCAAGCACTGCAATGTCACCGCCCATTTCAATGAATGTTTTTCCTGCAACACCACGGTGGTCGTGATAGTCAATTTTTCGTGCTTCTCGTTCACGCTCGCTCAAGACGCTTTTGTCTTCGAAGTCAGTGACGTCAGAAAAAAGCTCGTGCCGCGCAACGGCGTTGTCGTCAATGACGATTTTTGCATCCCCTGCAAAGAGTTGGCCGCTGGATGTTTTGATAATCGGATTGATTTCAAGGGAGGTGCAGTCGTGGCGTTCGAAACAATCGTATGCTTTTTTGATGAAAAGAGCAAGTTGGAGGAGTGTTGCGCCCGTGAATCCTGCTTGTTTTGCAATGTCCCGTGCTTGATAGTCCGAAAGACCGTGAAGAGCAGAGAACGGAACACGGATAAGGTTTCCTTTTGTTATAAGTTCTTCAACATCAACACCACCTGCCTTGGAAAAAAGTATCACTGGGCTTCTGCTGTCCGTGTCGTAAAGGATAGCAAGGAAATATTCTTCGCTCACGTCGAGCTTTTTTTCAATGAGGAGGGTGTCAACCAGCACATTATTTGCTGTTTTTTTGTAGAGGCCATCAATGAGTTTAAGCGATTCTTCAAAGTTGCTTGATTCAACAATCAGTCCGCTCTTTTTTCTGCTGCTGGCGATGACTTGGGCTTTGATAATCACGTGCTGGTGGTCCATAAAGAATTCCTTGTAGCGCTCCTTGTGAAACGAGAGGTTGATATAGGACTTGTTATTAGTAAGAATGTGCGGCGGTGATTTTATGCCGGCGATTTTCAGGAGTTCCTTGCCTTTGTGCTCAGGGAGTTTCATACCCCTTTGGTCGGAGCAAGAGGTTTATATAGGTTATTGTATCATCCCCTAAACAATGCCTCTTGGCAGTGGTGAAGACAGGAAGGTTTAAAAAGGGGTGATATGATAGGCAGATGCATGGGACTCACCAGTACCTTATTGAGGGTCATTCTGCCGCAAGCAGCGAATGCTGAAGCACAGCAGGCATACGAACTGTTAGAAAAAGCGCGAAACGCAGAAAACAGTGCTGCTGCAATTCCTCATCTTATCGCATTTAAAGAAATCGTCGGTGACTCGTTTCAAAAAGATATCTACGACCTTGATGGCATTCAGGAAATTCTTGCGGAACAGGTTGCGCGAGCAATTGAAAGCACTCATCCGCAAGGCACACAATTAAAGCTCCCTGACTGGGAAGAGATTCTTCCGTTTCTTCTCACTGCAGAAGGAGAGGGAAGTAACGGCCTGCTGGAAAAAGAACAGGTATACCTGCATCTCCGACGCCAGTCGTATGAAGGAACGCTTATCCAGATTGCGCTGGCGACCGTTGCTCAGCGAGAAAACCCCTCCTTTGATGTCGAACGTGCCTGGAGTGATTATGAAGGCATCAGAGGGCGAGCGATACATGAGGGAGCATGGAAAGGAGAACCATACCTCTTTCTTAGTATAAATGGAGGCGAACAAAAGATTTGTTCCCCAACAGAAATTGTTTATAATGCAGCGCGACAGAGTATTGCCGCGAGCATTGACCAATCATTGGAAAGTGTGCAGCCCGAAGAAATCGCATCACAGCGGTACAGCAGCTGGTTCAATCACCGCATCGCACAATTACAATCAGTTGCAGAACAGCTTTCATATTCTGACTCGAATCTTGAGGAAACAGTTGTAAATCTCAAAGCGCGAAAAGAAAAAATTGTTGAAGAAGCAAAACCACGCATTAGAAAATTAGTTGGAGAAGCACATGATTCTTTTATGGCGGCAAAAGATGAAGATGTAGAGAAAGCATATATTCATCTCGGTACGATTGTCGGTGAATATGGGGAAGTGTTGGGGATTGAGGATTACGCAGAGAGCATGAATGAGTATGCACGCCAAAAAGGAGTCGTAGAACACGCAAAAGATAATGTGATAGGGGCTCTTGTTAGACAAGCAAAAGAAAGAATTGAACGACTCCATGACAAAGCGTATGATACTATTTTTTTAGATGATAAGGTATCTCGCGGCCAATGGGAATTCGCCTACGCCCGGCTCATGCGCCTGTCAGACGACTATGGAGAAGAGTTAGGAATTGATAACCCAGGAGTATATGCTCGTCCAGCACGCGAACGAAGGGAAGCACTGTTCCCGAAAGAAGAGATAATTGAGCATCGTATTTCTTGAAAGATTTAAATACACATCCCTCTTCCTCCCACCATCATGCCCAACCAAACAAAAGACCAGCGCACGTTTACAGTTCTTCCCGCATCGTTAGATACAGCCGTCTTTGAAGCACTGCGTGATCGTTATGTCCCGAGCATGGCAACTATTGGCGAACAGTTGGGGAAAATGCGTGCCCTTCCGTTGCAAGAAGAACCAGCCGATTCGGGCAACTGGGTGACCAGCGGAAATTATAGCATCCGATGCCGAGAACCTGACGCGCCAACGGGCTTTTTCATCACCGCCAGCGGCGTCAACAAAACAGAATTGGAAAAAGACGGCGTGCTGTTTGTTGAGCGAATTGATTATGATGCCGGCATCATCTATGCACACGGCACAGCATCGCCATCGCGCGAAACATTAGTTCATGATCTTGCGTACCAAGAATTTTCTGATGTCACCGTAGTGCTTCACACCCACGACCGCGTTGCGCTTCGCTATGGCACCGCGCCAAAAACACCGCAGCCAATATTCTTTGCAAATCGCCACGAAGCAGAACAAGTGGTTGAAGCACTTGCTGATGTTGGCTATGTAAATATCCCAGAGCATGGGCAGTTTATGGTTGGAAGAACAATCTATGAAGCATTGGCACGAGCGCGAGAACACCATGAACAAGCAACGCTGAGAACTCCACTTCATCGCGCAATTGACGCAGCAATCCCTACTTGTATGGCACTGTATGCTGTTTGCGCGTTGTGGGCAAGTATACTCGAAGTACGGCACCTTCGCCAACAAACAAAAGATTGCCAGACTTCAGGAAATCTGGCAAGCATTACCTACACCTGCGACACGCCGCGCACTATCCGTCTCAACAAAGCATATGGCGATAGTATGGAGCAACGACCTGATGGGAAATATGAATACACCATCAACGTGCCGCCGCCGACATAATTTGAATGATAAAAAACACGGCGGCGCTGGGAGTTCCACGCCCCATCTTTTTTGCTGCGCAAAAAAGCTTGTATAGCGAGGGGCGAGCTCCTCGCGTGGCTCGGAGCTCACCAGTGTGTGTCGCTTTTTTTTCTTTTGAAATGAAACACGCTGGCGCTGGGAAATTCACCCAAAGAGTTTTGGCTCAAACAGGATTTGAACCCAGATATCCTTTCGGAAAGGAGTGTCTGAAACTCCTCCTCAACCAGGTTGAGGATCGCCAGCGTGAGTGTGAACAAATAAGTTTTTATAGTTGATCTGCCTTCTGAGGGTCAGTGTCTGAAACTCTTGCACAATTTGTGCATCGCCATTTTTTCTTTTTTTAATTCTATAAGATACTCTTCTTAATATGCTTTGCTGGAGAAAATTCGGAAACTTTCCGGCGAATCCGGAAAATATACGGCACCGCCGGAACAGTTCCGGAAAAACGCGAGAAATCCGGAAGCCTTCCGCTGGCACCGGAAGAGAAAAAATATATCGTCGACAAAAAATAAAAAGAATATTCGGATAATACCTGGGTTATTTTTACTGTATTTTTCGCCGGTGCTTCTCAACCAACCATTTGAACACAATCGGCCCAATAAAAGTTGTTGCGATTGCAACCATGATAATCGCGCTGTAAATTGAAAGAGTTATCAAGCCGGCATTGAGTGCAACCGTGGCAATCACGAGTTCGGTATCGCCTTTCGGCGTCACGCCCCAACCAACCAGCAATCCTTCAAGCACTGTTTTGCCGCTTAACACTACACCGATGATGCTGCCGGCAACCGTGCCAACAATGTCGATAAGCAGCAGCACGCCAATCAATGGCAAGTTTGCAGAAATACTACTAAGATCAGTATTCATCCCTACATTCACGAAAAAAAGCGGAATCAAAAAGCCGAAGGCAATGACATGAATGGAGTGTGACAACTCATTTTTCCGCCACGGTTTGCGGTCGTGGCCAGTCAGCAATGAGTGGCGGACAAGCATGCCAGCGATGAGCGCGCCAATCAGCGAACTGATGCCAAGCATTTCTGACAGTGACGCCATAAGCAGGACAATAATCAGCGCCCCCATAAAGAGTGTTGACTGGGATTTGTCGCGCTCAAAAATGCGCATGGCAAACGGAATGAGCGAAACGCGGAACAGGAGCACGATCAGAATAAACAAGGCACTGTCCACCAACAGTTTCCCTATGTTTGGCTGGCCAACTGTTGAGAATAACACCAGAATCGTGCTAATGAGGAACAATTCAAATACGTCGTCAACTGCGCCGGACGTGATAATCAAATTGCCAATCTTGCTCTTGATAAGGCGCATCTCCTCCAGGATGTCGAGCGAAATCGCCTGCGAACTCACCGCCACAGCAATACCAAGAATAAGCGACGTGAGCAAGTCCAAATGAAACAAGTACCTACTGGCAACAAATCCGCCAATCAGCGGCAGGGCGGTGTTGAACAGCGCAATGAGCGCGGATTCACGCACATTTTTTTTGAATTTGAGAAGATTTATTTCAAGGCCGACAAAAAAGAACAACAGAATAATGCCGATATTGGTTATGTACGAAAACACCGCAGTAACTTCGGGAGTAAAAAAAAATCCGTGAATGAGCGGGATGCCCAGCACCATGCCGGCAAGAATCTGGCCCACCACGCGTGGGAGATTAAAGCGCTGAAACAGCTCAGCAAAAAGATAGGCGATAATCAGCGCAATGAGCGTGACGAACAGCGGATTTGCCATTTACTCATTAACCCGTTTAGACTTTATATAGTTAACTACTCAAAACCCATTAATTTTATATAGGTGCTAAAAAGTTTCAGAGCACTCGAGGAAAAACAAATGAGCAAAAAAGCACGGCAGAAAGAAAAAGCAGAAAAACAAAGAGAACGTAGTCTTGAGAATGCGTATAAACATTCGCCGGGCTATCTCAAAGGCCCGAAACCTGTTGGTCCGAATTCTCCAGTTTGGGAATCACGATCTGATGGTCGGTCTGATGATTATAAATCAAACACGCAACCTGATTATGGTTCGCAGAAATCACACTTTGATGTACGCCCGGATAAATCTGGTGTTGTTTCACCACCTCTACATTCTTTCGGATATTCACCGGCAGAACCAACGGTGCGTGGATCCATGCTGCGCGGTTTAGAGCCTACTCATTCTGCACCATCCTCTCTTGAAGCCCGTGTTGATATTTCTTCTCTTCCGCCGCTTCCGGCTGATGGCGGTGTTGAATTGTTGTTGGTTGATGTTGACCGGGGAGAATATGTTCTTGTCGGTGGATCGGGTGTTATAGGTGCGACTGATCGTCTCCTCACCACTTCTCACTCCTCCGGCCATGTACTTGAAAGTCATTGTCGCATTCTTAATCGTCAGTATACATATATCGGTGGGATATGGGGCTATCCTACGTCCACTCTTATTGATGTCCTGGCTATTCCACCTAACCGAGTGCACCAAGTGGATGAAATTGGCCGCGATAAAATAAGTCTTCCTGATTTTTCAACTTCGGACGATCCTCCTTTTTTTCAGCGTGCTGAACGCTATGTCGCCCAAGCATTACAAGCTGCTGCACGGCTTGACCGCACAGTAGGTTTGGCAGCAGCTTTGATTATTACGGCTTCACCCGATGCACCGTATGTCCCTCTCGACTCTCATGCATCAGGAGTGTATTGTGTATTGCATGACACTGAAAATGATTTCGCCTATGTTCTTCTTGATTCACGCAGCCTGCCGCAAAGAGAAAAAGGATATGTTGCTGCGGCACGGGATTTTTTCAAAGGCTATGAAACCCTATTTGAAAATTCCCATGTTTTAGTTAGTTTTCCCGGAATAGCTCTTCCTTTTGCTCTGTTAGACACCTATTCTTTAGGGGCTGACGGCACTAGTTTTGAAGTAACCCGGCAAAAAATTGAAGAAGTATTTGGCGCTCCTCGTACGAGAATCTTGAGTTTTCCGTATGATAACAGCTCTCCACACTCAACCGATTTTGTTGACTTAGAAGATCAACCAAATCATTCTGGCCTGCGAGACCTTGTAGTCAAATACACCAACCGAGCACGAGAAACAGGAGAAACCATTTTTGAATTCTGAACTTCTTAAACAAACAAAAAAGATAAAAAATAAAATAAAAAATTTAGAAAATTTCTTTCTTCAGCAGCGCCTTTTCAAGCGACCATTTGCCGTTGCCGTGCAGCATCAGCGCAAGGAACAGGCAGAGATACAGAATCGCCATCTCGCCTTTGTTCACGAGCGGATTCCAGCCGCCGCCAGCGTGCACCATAAAGTATGCAACCAGCATTTGGACAGCACTCACCACTGCGGCAAGCCGCGTGAACAAGCCGACCAAAATCGCAAGGCCTGCTGCAAGTTCAACAATGCCGGCAACGCCCATGAGCGAAGCAAGGGACGGAACCTGTTGGCCGCCAAACCAGCCCAATAATTTCTGCGCGCCGTGGGAGAAAAACAGAAAACCAGCGAGCAGCCGAATCACGAAAAAGAACGAATCGTGATGCTTTTGCACATATTTTGCAATACACATAGAGTACACCTCTTAATGGTTTTTTTATATTTTTATATACACTGGCTGGGGAGTTTATAAAATTAGCGGAACAAAGGGTTTATTTAACCAATCATCACAAACAATATAAATCATGAACCACCTGCTGAAAATTACAAATCAAACGGTGATACGATGATGCAGTCCCTCAATCCGGCAACTGGCGAGCTTCTCAAAGAATTTCAAGCACTTTCATTTGAACAAGCAGCCGTGGAAGTAAAAAAAACGAGGAGTGTATGGCAGAAATGGAAAACATCGAAACTTTCGTATCGCCTTGAAATCATCAAGCATGTCGGCGAGAACCTCAAAAAAAACAGCAAAGACTATGGCCGGCTCATGGCGCTTGAAATGGGCAAGCCAATCAAACAGGGCATTGCAGAAGCTGAAAAATGCGCGTCAGTCTGTGATTATTACTGCGCCAACGCGAAAAAATTTCTCAAGGATAAAAAAGTAAAAACAGATGCGGCAAAAAGTTATGTTTCATTCGAGCCCATGGGCGTGATTCTTGCCATCATGCCGTGGAACTTTCCCTTTTGGCAGGCCATGCGCTGCGCCATTCCGGCGCTGGCCGCGGGCAACGTTGTCGTCTTAAAACACGCGAGCAATGTTCCTCAATGCGCGCTTGCGCTTGAAGAACTCTTTCGCCAATCCTGCTTGCCAGAGCACTGCTTCAAAACACTCCTTATCGACGGTGCAACGGCAACAAAACTGATTGATGCAGACCTTGTCGATGCGGTTTCATTAACCGGCAGCAATGCCGCAGGGCAAAAAGTGGGTGAGGCAGCAGGGCGAAACATCAAAAAAGTGGTGCTTGAACTGGGCGGCTCTGACCCCTTCATTGTTTTGGAAGATGCCGATGTTGCGGCGGCGGCAAAAATCGGCGCATATGCACGCATGATAAACACTGGCCAGAGCTGTATCGCAGCAAAGCGATTTATCGTCATCAAAAAAGTCGCTGAAGAATTCCAACGCTTATTTGTCGAAGAATTCAAAAAACTCAAAATGGGCGATCCGCTCGATGAAACCGTAACGGTCGGGCCGCTGGCGCGGGAAGACCTTGCCAATGAGATTGATGCGCTGGTCAACGACGCAGTTTCACAGGGCGCAACCGTGCTCATCGGCGGCAAGCGTGCTGACAGAAAGGGTGCGTACTACGAGCCAACTATTATTACGAACGTGAAACCAACCATGCGCATCAGCAGCGAGGAAACATTCGGCCCGGTTGCGGTGCTCATAATTGTTGATACTGAAAAACAGGCGATTCAAGAAGCCAACAACACAGAATTCGGCCTCGGCGCAAGCCTGTGGACAAAAAATACAGCAAAAGCAAAAAAGCTTGCGCACCAGATAGACGCTGGCCTCGTGTTCATCAATGACTTTGTGAAGTCAGACCCGCGCCTGCCGTTCGGCGGGGTAAAAAAATCAGGCATCGGCAGAGAACTTTCTGAATACGGCATCAAAGAATTTATGAACGCCAAAAGTGTTGTGGTGAAACAATGAAAACATCAATGAAAAAAGAACTGCCGGAAATAAAAGCATCCGATCTTCTCGTCCAATGCCTTGAAGCCGAAGGTGTCAAATATATTTTCGGCCTGCCCGGCGAGGAAAACGAGGATCTTCTTTTTTCACTCGACAAATCATCCATCAAATTCATTTCAACGCGCCACGAGCAGGGCGCGGCGTTCATGGCTGATGTCTATGGAAGGCTGACGGGGAAAGCAGGAGTATGCCTCGCGACCTTAGGTCCGGGCGCAACGAATCTTATTACGGGTGTTGCTGACGCGCATCTCGATAAGGCACCGCTGGTCGCCATCACCGGACAAGGAAGTTCACGCCGGCTTCACAAAGAAAGCCACCAGATTGTTGACATTGTCAATTTGTTCAAGCCGATTGTAAAATGGAATACGTCGATAAACCATCCGGACATTATTCCTGAAATTGTGCGCAAGGCATTCAAGCTGGCTGAAATTGAAAAGCCAGGAGCGACACATTTCGAATTGCCAGAAGATATCGCAAAACTGAAGGTTGCCGGAAAAGAGCCAATTGTTCCGCAGCGGGTTCGCCGGTCTGCGCCGGATTACAAAGCATTGCAGGCAACCGTTGACCTTTTGAAGCAGTCAAAAAAACCGCTCATCATTGCTGGCAATGGCGCGATTCGCAAGCTCGCCTCAAAACATCTCATTGAATTTGTTGAAACAACACATATTCCCGTGGTCTCAACTTTTATGGGCAAAGGCGCGATTGGCGACAAAAATCCGCATTCTCTTTTTGCCGTCGGCCTTCGCGGACGTGATTATGTCATGTGTGCGATTGAACAAGCTGACCTTATCATCACCATTGGCTACGATATTGGAGAATACGATCCGCAGGCATGGAACCCCGACAAGAAAAAGAAAATTGTGCATATTGACTTTTTGCCTGCTGAAGTCTATGAATATTATCAGCCGGACATTGAAGTGGTGTGCGACATCTCCGGCATGCTCTGGGAACTCAACGCGCTCCTCAAAAAAGAAAAAATTTCTTTTGCACAGAACTGGTTTGCCCCTATTCGCAACGCCATACAAAAAGACATTGAATCATACGACTTGAAAGAAGGGCAGGCATTGACCGTGCCCGGCGCCCTAAATATCATCCGCAGCATCATGCGCGATGACGACATCCTCATTTCTGACGTCGGCGCGCACAAGATGTGGATTGCGCGTAATTATCCTGTTTATTCACCAAACACCTGCATTATTTCCAACGGCTTATCCAGCATGGGTATTGCGGTACCCGGTGGCGTTGCGGCAAAATTGGCGCATCCGGGCAAGCATGTTGTTGCAGCAACCGGCGACGGTGGCTTCATGATGAATTCTCATGAAATTGAGACAGCAAAACGTATCGGTGTTGGCTACACGATTGTTGTCTTTAACGACTTTGATTATGGCCTGATTTCGTGGAAACAAGAAGACCACCATGGCCGCTCCGTCGGCACAAAGTTGGGAAATCCTGACTTCAAAAAATACGCTGAAAGTTTTGGCATTCGCGGGTATTGTCCGAAAACAGTTAGCGAATTAAAATCAAACTTGAAAGAGGCAATCGAAAGCGGCGCGTTGTGCCTTGTTGAAGTACAGATTGACGCAGGGGAAAACAAGCGGCTTGGCAAAAAATTGCAGAGTGATTTATGCAGTGTGTTTTATGGGAAGAAAAAATGAAACAAGGAACACTTGCTGGCGCAGTTATCATTCAGAACAAGCGGCTTCTCCTAATTCATAACATCAAACATGGCAGGCGCATCGAAGTGCCCGGCGGAAAAGTACATTCCGGAGAAACGCATGAGCAAGCGCTGGTTCGCGAGTGTCTCGAAGAAATTGGTGTGACTGTTTCTGTCGGCACAAAAATCGGTGTGTATCATACACCCTCCCCTGAAGGCGTGTTCAACTGCCATCTGTATCACTGCACTATTCTTCACGGCGAGCCAACCATTTGCGAGCCGCACAAGTGCGACAAAATCGGATGGTATACCTACAACAAGCTCGAACAGCTGAAAAAAGACGGTCTGCTCGTGCCGAATGTGGTGGGTGCGATGGAGCATTTGAAGGGGATGATGAAGTAATAAAACATTTAAACAACCTTTTCTGTTCCCTGTTTTATGAATCTTTCAAGGACCATGTCCACCCAGCACCCCGACAACGTGGCGCTGCCCTTTTTTGGCACCAACGGTGTCATTGGTGACAGTGACGAGGTTCGCGAGGCGTTCTACGCCTTCGTTGAATTGGGCATTCGCGAGCAGTTGTGGGACTTTGAAGGCAAGGACGTTGACAACAGCGTCGTGCGCAAGTTGTTGCTGGACTATCCTGACTTTTTCAAAAAGAAACAGCTCGGCAAGGATGTTTTTCTGACCTATCGCGTGCCAAATCCTGACGTTGAAAAAAATGAAGGAAAAATACTTCTTGAAACGCTGGAAAGCATCCCCCTCAGTTTCGATACAGCAAAATCATTTTACCAGAATGACATTCCTCCGATTTTCGAGCTCGCAGTGCCGATGGTTTCGTCGTCAGCCTCCATTATCCGCATCGCTGAATATTATAAACACTATATTGTCGGCAGGCAAACCAGCACCATCCATGACACCACCATCGGAAAATGGCTCGGCACATTTTCTCCTGACACCGTGCGGATCATGCCACTGTTTGAAGACAAGGACTCAATGCTCAATGCCCACACCATGAGCAAGGAATTTATCGCCAGCCAAAAAATAAAGGATTATCTCCGCGTCTGGCTTGCGCGAAGCGATCCGGCGCTGAATTACGGTTCAGTCGCCACCGTGCTGATTGAGAAAATCGCGCTCCAGCGATTGGACGTGTTGTCTGAAAAACTCTCCATTGACATTCATCCGACGCTTGGCTGCGGCTCGGCGCCCTTTCGGGGAAATCTCAAGCCGACAAACGTTGAGCGAATCATTACGGCGTACCCATCGGTGCAAACATTTACCATCCAGTCAGCATTCAAATACGATTATCCCGAACAAAAAGTCAAGGACGCCGTTGCAGCGATTGAGGCGACAAAACCAAAAAAGCCGTTCGCGGTTGATGAAAAAGCTCTGTTTCCCATTATTGAAAAACTTGAGGCGGCGTATCAGAAACAAATAAAACTGCTTGCACCAATAATTAACGAATTTTCTGTATTTGTGCCGCGCCGAAGAAAACGAAAACAGCACATCGGCTTGTTTGGATATTCCCGCAGTACAACCGGCGTGCATCTTCCCCGTGCAATTCCCTTTTGCTGTTCTCTTTATTCACTCGGCTTGCCGCCTGAATTACTGGGCATGCACGCGCTGACCGAGAAAGATGTTGATACATTGCATCATGCCTATCCATCCTTTGAATACGATATTCGCGACGCTGCACAATTTTTGAACAAGGACACGCTTGATTTTTTTCCCAAAGAAATCCAGAAAACAGTTTCTGAAGCAGTGCAGCGTTTTGGCGCACCGGTTCACGAGGGCCATAAAAAAATCACGAGTGAGATTGTCAAAGAATTCAAGGCGAAACGCGTGTCGGCCGACAAGATTGAGGCGGCCGGGAAGATACGGGGATTTTTGGGATAAGAAAAAAAGATAAATAAAAAATTTATTTCAATCCCAGCTTTTCATGCAGCCAGCAGTAGCCCCAGAAACTTTCAACCAAGGCAATCCAGCCGATGACGAGCACAGCCCAATTCAGCCACTCGTTGGCAAATTGCAATTTCCACGGTCCGAGCCACCAGAACGCCAGCGCGAACCGCAGAACGCGGTCGGTTGCATTAAGATTTTGTTTGCTCATAAGAGCACCTCCTTTTTGAACAATATACGCCAACGGGGTATAAAAAGGTTATTAGCGAATCACTCCTTCGCCTGCTTCCAGGAGCCATCAAAGAGTACAAATAACATACGACGCGACTTTCGAATAGCGCTGAAAAGATTCTTCCAACGCTTCATGTACAAATTCTCTCGCTTGGTCTGGTTCGAAAAATGAGGTTTGGTATGTTGCTGAAACTGTTTTGTTGTGGCGTATTTGTTCACTATATGTGCGGACTCGTTTAGCAAGCATTTGTAGGTACAGGGCGCCGTGTTCTGTGGTGAGATTAAGGCGCACTTCCTGCGTTGCGGTTTTAGTCCGCGCAAATGCAAGTTTATTCCTGAATCCCACTTTAAAGCGTTGCGACTCGTTGAGCGGCCGTTGAAATTCAGCAAAGATAGTTTCTCGGTTCTCATGATTCAATACGCCTACTTCGCGCAAGGCATTTTCAGCTTCAGTCACAAACGTATCAAGATCCATGTAGTATCAGACTAAAAGAACTGTTCGTTCTATTTATCCATTTCACCAGATATATCTGGTATGCTTAAATCTGCTGTGCGGCACGATTAATCAGTTTATTTTCTGCCTTGAGAAGATGCTCGCCGACTGTTGCCGGCGATAATTTCAAGCCGCGTGCAAGTTGCATAATTGTTGTTTTGCGTGGCAGGTGATAATATCCTTGTTCATGCGCATATTGAAAAATCTTTTTCTGCTGCGGCGAAAGAAGGGTGTGGGAAAAATCAACTTTGCCAATTGAAAGCACCGTCACTGCGCCTGCTTTTTTCAGTTCGGCAAGCATCAGCTTGATAGCATCACGGTCAACAACGCCGACGTGCCAGTATTCAAAGCCGCCGTGCACCGTGTGCAGGTCAATAAAAAAGCCGTTATATTTCTGGATAATATTCTGGACAAATCCTTTTTGGCGAAGAACAACGATGAGCAACAGCGTGTCTTTTGACCGCTCCACTTCTTTTATGGTCTTGTATGCCCCTGTTTTTTGGAGGAAGCCAATAATCCCCTCAAACTGTTTTTCATCACCGTTGATGTAATAGAAATATTGTTTCTCCTTTGGATTTCGGGACTGGATATCAACGACCGTGATGTGGTGCTTGGGAAATCGTTTGCTCAACTCGGTCTCAAAACAGCCGCGATGGTGTATTTTGAAGCTGAATTTGAACATAGTTATCTCTCCAATACTTTCTCAATCTGCGCTAGCGTCCTCGTATTCAGCACGTGCCGTTTTTCTAGCCATCCTCTGCGTGCAGTGATGACGCCGTATTTCACATACTCAAGCTGCTCTTTCGCGTGCGCGTCAGAACTGACCACAAACGAACAGCCAATTTCGCGTGCTGCATGAACGTGCACATCATTCAAATCCATTCGTGCGGGCTGTCCGTTGATTTCCAGAAATACGCCGTTATCTTTCGCCGTCTGAAACACTTTGTCAGCGTCAAATTCAACACTATTTCGTTGATTAATCAGCCGTCCGGTCGGATGGCCAAATACATTGACTGGATACTTTTCCATTGCAGTACAAATCCGTTTCGTCATCTCTGAAGAAGGCATTCGAAACGCCGAGTGAATGGACATCAGCACGACGTCCAGTTTCTTGCACGCTGTCTTTGACAACGCAAGCTCGCCGTTTTTTGTTATGTCTATTTCCGCGCCCTTGAAAATGCGGATTCCAATTTTTTTCTCTGCTTTGTCAATTTCCGCGGCCTGTTTCGTCAGCCGTTTTTCATTTAGCGGGTTGACAATCCCCATGCCGCCGACGTGGTCAGTAATCGTGACAAATTTCCAGCCAAGCTGCTGGGCTTTTTTTGCCATCTCCTCAATGCTGTGTGCACCATCGCTCCAGTTGGTCTGTGTTTGAAAATCGCCACTGATGTCAGGCAACTCAACCAGTTTTGGAATCTTGTGCTTCAGCGCCAGTTCAATTTCGCCGCGGTTCTCGCGCATTTCCGGTGGCATCCATTGCATGCCGAGTTTTTTATAAATCTCCTCTTCTGTTTTGCCGGCAACACGTTTCTTGCCTTTCACGGTGAAAAGGCCGTACTCGCTTAAGGTCAGCCCTTTTTTGAGCGCCAGTTTTCGCAGGGCAACTGAATGTTCTTTGCTTCCTGTAAAGTATTGCAGTGCCGAGCCGTACTGGTTTTTGTTGACCACGCGTGCGTCCACTTGCAGTCCATTCGATAAACGGATACTGCTTTTGCTTTCGCCGTGCGCCAGCACTTTTGCCACGTCGTTCATTGACACAAAGACATCCATTATTTTTTTATTGTTTTGCCCAACGATAAGAACATCAACATCGCCCACAGTTTCCTTGCCGCGTAGGTATGAGCCGGCAGGCATCGCCTTCTCCACGCCTTGCATTTTTTTCAGATACGAAATAATATCTTCCACCATCAGCGATGCTTCGCCCAACAAGAACCGGTGAGGTGCCCATGTTTGCAGGCGTCCGATGCTTTCCAGAATCTGCTGCTGTTTTTTTTCGCCCATTCCTTCCAATTTGCTTATTTTTCCCTGCTGTGCTGCCTTTTTGAGGTCGGGGAGGGTTTTTATTTTTAGTTTTTGGTACAACAACTTGATTGTTTTCGGGCCAATACCTTCGAGATGGAAGAGTTCTTCTGCAACCGGCATTTCTTTTTTGAGCTTTTCAAAATAAAAGCTTTTTCCGGTGGTGAGATACTCCTCTATTTTTTGCGCAATATGTTCGCCAACGCTGGGAACGTCTTTCAGTTTCCTTTCTTTTGCAACATCAGCAATATCTTCTGGGTAACTTTCTACACTCTGCGCGGCTTTTCGATATGCTTGCGGCTTCCATTGCACGTTTTGAATATCGAGAAGATCGGCAATTTGGTACAGAATCTTGGCAACCTCGCTGTTCTTGCGCATATCTCTGTTCTGGGAAATGTATTTTAAATAGTTTATTATCGAAACGCTTATAAACCTCCTCTTTTCTGTCACAGTTTATGAATCCACGCGTACTTGTCATGGCAGGAAAAGACAGTGATGCTGACCGTATTTTTGAGTACATCATTCGTGCTGGCCGGCAACATGGCCTGTTCTCACGAGCTTCAAGTGCCGTGCTCCAGGCGCGTACTCTTGACGAAGCGATTGCAGCATTACCAACCGCCCCGGAATTAATTTTCTCCAGCGTTGCTCCTGCAAAGATTGGTGTTTCAGAGCCGCTTTCTACCGCGTCGATTGCGTATCTTGCTGCAGTCAAAACCTATCGAGATGCGCAGAGCAGGTATGTGCCTTTGGTGTTGTCCGGAAACTATATCTCAGGCATTCATGACTCCCGAACAGGTTATCATCCTCTTGAGCATGGGGCGGTACTCGCACAGCCTGATGTTTGTATTGTTGAGCAGCGCTATAGCGATCCACGATTTTTATCAATCGTCAATAATTTGGCTCGCTTATTTTCAGAACCAGAACTCTATCGCTCTGCTTCCCGGTTGGTGACCTCGGTTGGCGAGAAGATTTTTCACCAGACACACCTCGAACAGTCTGTGCCCCAGCATTTCAGTTTTGGAGTTCATGGAAAACGGCAGACGGCTATGGTTTTGCTTCCTGCCTATTTCTTAGAAACTACTCCTCTTTCTGCCGAATCTATACAAAACCGTCAGTAAACAATTCTTCCCACTTATTTTTTCCCAGAACAACGAGCGCCTCTTTGAAGGTAATAATCGGTTTCTTGTAGCGCTCAAAATCATCAACGGCGATTCTTGGGCAGGCCAGTTCGACAAATCCATCGACGGTGTAAAAATTATATATCTTGTCCGGCGTCATTTCTCTCATCGTAATCAACAACACATTTTTCCCTTGCTTTTCAAAACCCTCTTTCAATAGTTGGTACGCGCCGAATTTTTGGCCGACCTTGAGGCCGATGATGATGCCGACGGTTTTTGCCTCTTTCATTTTTTCTATTGATGCGGCGCGCTGCGTAATTATCTCGCGGCGTTTTTCATCCATGAGCACAACGTCCTCGTTGTAGGTGTCCAGCAAAATAACGGGTGTTTCCGGCAGCGCGAGTGCCGCGCCGAGCGCGTGGAACTGGTTGCCGAGCACGACGACTGCTTCAATATTGTTTTCTTTTTTGCTTTTTTTCAAGCCGCCATATTCGCAGCCGACCACATGGCCGTTGACGTGCGCATAGCCCTGCTTATTTGGAATGAATACTTTTTTTCCGTGCTGTTCGTAGAACTGTTTTATTTTTTCAATGAGGTGAATGTGCTGAATTGAACTTACAAGGCCAATGGTTGTGTACTGTTCAAGAAACTTTTTTGATTTTTCAGCCAGCGGCATCAAATCTTTGGTGTCTTCTACATACACATACAGAATCGGAAAATCGATTTTCACAAACGGCGCATGGCCAAAGTGCACAATCAGTTCTGCACCAACTGCTTTTGCCTCGTCCAAATCAATGTCACACCCGCCCCAACAGTGTTCTCCCGAAATAATAAATCGGGTGGCGGGAACTGCTGTTTGCAGCGGCGCCATAATATCCAATACGTCCATCTTGATGCCGAGCGGCAGCTGGACAAGCACAGTTTTTGGCTTTCGCTCTACCAGCTCTTGAATTGTTTTGTCTAACTGAAAATTGAAGCGCATGAAACCGTCGGCAGAAGGGGAGTATTTAAACGTTTCTCTTTCTTATGTATATTATGTATACCTCTCAATCTTAACATTCTCCGGCGAGACATTCCGGCTTTTCAGAAGCTGCTGGGTTTCCAGCACCATGTCTTTAAACCCGCAAAGATAAAACATCTTGTTATTCAACTCAGCTGGCACGTGGTGCTGCACACGCCCCTGAAGCCCGCTCCATTTCTCTTGCGACAACGTGACCAGATAGGTGAAGTTGGAGTACTGCTGCGCCAGTTTTTTCAGCTCGCTATACATCAAAATGTCACCTCGAGTCCGACAGCCAAAGAGCAGGGTAAACGGGAATGCCGGATTATTTTTAACGTGCTCCGTCAGCATTGAATAGAACGGCGCGATACCGGCGCCGGTGCAGATAAGCCAATTTTTCATTCCATCCTTTGCTGCTTTTTTTTCGTCAAACACAAAAAAGCCAAACGGCCCCTGCATCTCAAACACCTCACCTTTTCGCGCGTTTTTGAGAATGTCAGAGGCAAAGCCGCCCGGAATAATTTTCACGCACAGCTCAATTTTTCCTTTTTCTGACGGCGGATTTAAAATAGAGTATGATTTTGTTTTTGTCTGGCCATTGTTTGTTATTTTTATGAGTACAAATTGTCCAGCCGTGAAGGTAAACTGGGCGGGCACATCGAATGAAAAGTACGCGATGTCATTCGTGAGATACCTTATTTCCGTAAGCGTTGCTTTGAAGATTTCTTTGGGCATGCCATCTGGGAAAAGGGAAACCTTTTTATACTTTCCGCAAATGTCTGTTTTATACTCACATTGGGGGTTGATTCTCATGGCACATACCTTACCAAAACTTGATTATGACTACAGCGCGCTTGAGCCGACCATTGACGCAAAAACAATGGAGATTCATCACACAAAACACCATCAGGCCTACATTGACAAGCTCAACGCCGCGATTAAAGGGACTGCATTTGAATCAATGGACGTTGTTGAACTGATAAAAAAATTAAACGAAGTTCCTGAAAACATCCGAACCGCTGTTCGCAATCATGGCGGCGGCCATCTGAATCATTCGTTCTTCTGGAAAATAATGGCGCCGAAAGCCGGCGGCGAACCAACCGGAAAAATTGGCGACGCCATCACGAAAACATTTGGCAGCTTTGAAAAATTCAAGGAAGAATTTTCAAACGCAGGGCTGAATCGCTTTGGTTCGGGTTGGGCATGGCTCGTTGCAGATCATGGAAAACTTGCAGTAGTCAGCACGCCGAATCAGGACAACCCGCTCACGGACGGAAAAATTCCCTTGCTCGGATGCGACGTCTGGGAACACGCCTATTATTTACGCTACCAAAACAAGCGCGCTGATTATCTTGCCGCGTTCTGGAACGTGGTGAACTGGAAGGAAGTTGAGAAACAGTTTAAGGCATTGAAATAAAAAGGCTTAAATATGCCCGCTCTATAGTGACTCTTATGGCAGAAACAACAACCCAAACAACCCAAACAACCCAATCAACCACAAAACAATTCATCACCCGCGAAACAACCATCGGTGACATTGTTGCGCAGTATCCGTATCCTGAAATAGTTGAGACCTTGATGGGCTTCGGCGTGCACTGCGTTGGCTGCGGCGCGAGTGCGTATGAGTCGCTGGAAGACGGCTTTGCCGGCCACGGCATGGGCGACACTGATATTGATGAGGCGGTTCGCCAGCTGAATGAAGTTATTGGCAAAATCGAAGAGGAGCGCAGCGTGGCGCCTGCACCTGTTGAAACAGAATCAAAACAAGACTATAACCTCACGCTCACTGAATCCGCTGCTGCAAAAATCAGGGAACTGCGCAGCAGAGAAAAGAAAGATGACCATGCGTTACGCATCAGAATCATTCCCGGCGGCTGTTCTGGCTTCCAGTACCGCTTTATTTTTGACAACAAGACAACTGCTGACGATACTATTCTTGAAAAGCACGGCGTAAACCTGTGTGTTGACAAAGAAAGTCTGGCTATGCTCAACAATGCGAAAATAGATTTTGTCGATACGCTGCAGGGCAGCGGATTTAAGATAGACAATCCCAATTCAACTGATAACTGCCATTGTGGGAAGAGCTTTAAGTAACCATTCAGGATTCTCTTCGTTCGATATCACTAACTTTGTCAAACCCTCCATCAAAAGAATAAATTATCGGCACATTTAGTTCACGTGCAGCGACGATAAGTGAGCAGTCAGTAAGTGTTAATGTTTTGTATTGTGCCATCAATCTTCCGATTTCGTAGTGCATCACTTTATCAACGTACATGACCTGAATCCGCTCAACATCAGTTAAGGAAACGTAGGCTTTGAGAAGATCTTCAAAGCGTACCTTCTTCATAAGAAAATTAATTACTTCGACAATGACATAATTCGTGACAATCATCTTTCCTATTTTCTTATCGAGCAACTGATTCATGATATCGATGCTCTTTTGTCGATGCTGATCTCCTTTGTACCAAAGACCGATGAATATGTTTGAATCAACAATTACCGTGTTCATAGTGTTGTGTCTATCTCCTCAAGCCAGTTTTTTCCTAAGTCAATCGGTTTGATGCTCTTCAGTAATTGGGTAATCCTTTCCCGTGTATTGTCTTGTTTTTTTCCAAGTCGGCTTGCCAGCTCTTCTTGGTGTTCTGCCGCAATTTCAATGCTTTTTTCGATAAGTGTTTTTTGCGCAACGGAAATACCACGGTGCTTGAGATGAATCTGAAGCTCATCAAGAAGCAGAACGCTTTCCCTTGCTATCCTGCGTGTTGTGTCTGGTTCCATAGTGACCACTTGACTACTTGTAGTCAAAACTACTATTTAAAGCTTGTGATATCAGAATGTTTATAAATAACCTCATTTTTCCTTGTTCTATGGCTGACTTCCTCGACTTTCCTGACTTCGACCCCCCCCTGAAGCAGGTTGAACCTGACGACGCGCTGATTGTTCTTGCAGCGCTCCGCGCCGAGGAACAGGCGCGGCCAGAATTGGTTGCTGTTTTCAAACCATTTCCCACACTGACAAGCGATTATCTCTATCTTCCACTGCGGCGCCGTGTTCGTCTTGGAATATTTAATCGCTCCAATAGTGGTTATCTTCACGGGCAGGGTACCGGCGACTGCATACGTGCATTGGACGGACGCAAAGGGCTGCAAGAACTTGCGCGCACGTGCCGCTGGACCTATCAAGTCCTCGCATTTTTTGATGCCTACACACAAGAACAACAAGAAGGAACCACACGACCGTTTACCAGCGGCACACTTCGCCAAACGAGCGACGGGAGAACCGTGCTCAAAAATATCCGCCACAACAGTTCTTCATTAGACACTGTTGTTCGCATTGCTGCCGAAGCCCAGCCAGACATTCTCAACCATTACTGGTCGCGCCAACGCGCAGAAGAGCAACGAGAAGTCTTAGTTCGCTCACCGTACGTTCATTAATTTTCTCTATTCCTTTCATCACACAAACCTTTATATACAAGTTCGCATATACGAACTTTTCTATGATCACCGCGACCAAAGAGGATTATCTTCGGGCGATCTATCGCTTGGAGGAAAAACAGGGGCGGGCCGTCAAAGCCGTCGAGCTTGCCAAAGAATTGCACCTCGCTAAATCAACCGTCTCTGAACGGCTTCGGGAACTGTCGCGTGCAAAACTTGTCAAGCCGCAGTACTCAACGCTTTCCCTGACTGCCCGCGGTTGCGCTCTGGGGCGTACGCTGACCTACAAGCACCGCATCATTGAAGTGTTTCTCCATGACATGCTCAACTTCGACAAAAAGAAAATCCACGCCGAGGCACATAAATTGGAACACGCATTCAGCGATGAGGCAATCAAAAAGTTAAGCCGACTGTTGGGGAATCCGCGCACGGATCCGCACGGCTCAGCGATACCAGCGGTGTAATCATGTCAAAAAGTTCTTTCTTTCTCGGCGTCCTGCTTTTCGTAGCTGGCATTGTATTTCTTTTTCTTCCTCACGATGTACACCTTAAAGTAACCTTTGGCATAAACCTTCCTCACGTCATTCACTCGCTCATTGGCGCCGGTGTTGGACTTATCGGGCTTATCAGTATCTTTAATTCACGCTTTGAGCGTTCGTTGCCTTTTTTTGCTGTGCATCGCCGTGTGCTGAAAAAAATTGTTGTTATGCTGTTCTTTCTTGTTGTCACTGCCAGCGTTTTTTTTCAGGCATCAGAAGGAAGCCACGAGCCGGGCAAGGCGAGCATCGAAACTGATGGTCAGCACGTGCCTGATGATTATGCCGATCTACACACGGTTGCACAAGCGCAAATGGGCGCTGTCGGTGAGGTAAGCGAATTTCCCGGTATTGATCCGACTGTGTATCTAACGGCGTGGAACTTCGACAATCTCCCCCCTGAAGAGCGCGCCAAATTCTACAAAGAAACTCCTCGCGCCGATGATACCATGCTGCGCGAATACTGGTTTTATGCTGAAGAAACAGAAATTGAAATCGCTCCCGGTGTTTTTTTTCCGGCATGGGCATATAATGGGCAAGTTCCTGGCCCCACGATTCGCGCAACTGAAGGAGATACGGTCCGCATTTATTTCACCAACAAGGCAGAAAAACCCCACACCATGCACTTCCACGGCTTCCACCCGGCAGAGATGGACGGTTCCATGCCGCACCAGCTGGTGCTGCCCGGTGAAACCTTTACGTATGAATTCACTGCCGAGCCGTTTGGCACCCACCTGTACCACTGCCATTCAGTTCCCCTTGCCCAGCACATCACCAAGGGATTATACGGCGTCTTTATTGTTGACCCAAAAACTGACCCGCGGCCGAAGCCAAACACAGAACTTGTCATGCTGATGAATGGCTTTGATCCGAACTTTGACGGCGAAAATGAAGTCTATGCTGTCAACACGGTTGCGTTTTATTACATGAAACATCCTATCAAAGTAAAAAAAGGCGAGCTGGTTCGCATTCACTTGAGCAACATGCTCGAGATTGATCAGATTAATTCATTCCATCTTCACGGAAACTTTTTTGACAAATACAACACAGGCACCACCCTGACGCCGAGTGATTATACTGATATTTTGATCCTTGGCCAGGCCGAACGTGCAATCCTTGATGTGCGTTTCAAGTATCCCGGCCAGTACATGTTCCACTCCCACAAAACCGAGTTTGCCGACAAGGGATGGATGGGTATGTTTGAGGTGGAAGAATGAGCCGCCGCGCGAACCTCTGGGTTCGGGGGCTTTTGCCGCTCTTGTTACTTGCGGTTCTTCTCTTCAGCTTTGTTAACTTCGGTCCGCTTGGTGTTTTTAAGGCATCCTTTCCGCCGATTGAAGAAGTCTTCATTGACCGCGTCGTGTTCGCGCCAGAGCAGGTTACGCTCGATGTGCTCAATGACGGCCCGCAACCAGTCACCGTCTCACAGGTGCTTGTAAACGATGTGTATTGGAATTTTAAAATGGAACCAAGCTCGACGCTTTCGCCGCTGCAGCGCGGAAAAATTGATCTGGTGTATCCCTGGGTTGAAGGCGAACCGATTGGATTCACGCTGATTGCCAGCGATGGCGTGACGTTTGATAAAGAAGTCGAGATTGCTTTTTTGACGCCAACCTTCAATTGGCTGTACTTCAAAACATTTGTCATGCTTGGCTTATATGTCGGTGTGATTCCCGTCCTTATTGGCTTGTTGTGGTTTCCGTTTCTTAAACAACTGCACCGCAAATGGTACAGTTTCCTGCTCGCCTTCACCATCGGCCTGCTCATCTTTTTAGGATTCGATGCACTCAAAGAAGCATTCGACTTAGTTGGGTCAGTTGCAGAAACTCTGAACGGTGTTGGCATCTTTGTCATTGGCTTCCTGCTCTCGATTCTTGTTCTTTCTGCAGTCAGCTACCGGACTGAATTTGTTAAGCAAAAAAGCGCGCATGTCAAGGCACTTGTCTGGGGCTATCTCATTGCGCTGGGCATAGGGTTGCACAACTTGGGCGAGGGACTCGCCATTGGAAGCGCCTATGCGTTTGGTGAAATTGCGCTCGGCGCCACGCTGGTCATCGGATTCATGGTGCACAATGTTACCGAAGGCGTTGCGATTGTCACGCCGCTCACTCGCAGCGGTGAACGGTTTCGCAGCATACTTCCACATCTTGTCGGCATGGGCATTCTCGCAGGAATACCAACTATTCTTGGCACGCTCATTGGCGGTTTTTCATACGGTCCGGCGTTGGGCGTATTTTTCTTTGCCATCGGCGCCGGCGCGATTTTTGATGTTGCGTTTGACATCGCACGCCATCTTGCCGAAGAAAAAGGAAAATGGATTTCCATCTTTACCCTGCCGAATGTTATTGGATTTTTCATTGGCTTATTGGTCATGTACCTGACTGGATTTTTAGTAGTGTGAGGAATAAAAATGGCTAAGCTTTTTCTGCTGCTTTTTTTCTGTATCATGGTTCTGTTGGCAGGGTGCAGTACGCTGCCAGAATCAAACACCGTGCCTACCGGCGCGGTGAAAGAATTTACCATAACAGCGCAAAACTGGGAATTTTCACCTGCAACTATTCGCGTCAATGAAGGCGACACCGTCGTTATTCATGCACGCACGATTGAAGGAATTCACGGCCTACTGTTTCCTGATTTCAATATCAATAAACGGCTTGATCCGGGAGAAGAAGTAACCATTGAATTTGTTGCCGATAAAAAAGGCATCTTTCCTTTTGCCTGCTCGGTGTATTGTGGGAATGGGCATACTGCAATGAATGGAATTTTGATTGTGGAGTAATACCATGCTCTCCTTTCTCAAATCATTCCGCTGTCTAAAAGACAGAAACTTCTGGACTTTTTTTGGTTCAGGGCTGCTCGTCAGCGTTGCCTACATGGACCCCGGCAACTGGGGCACCGACATCAGCGGCGGAGCATCGTTTAATTATGATCTTCTCTGGGTGATTTGGCTTGCTTCGGGCATGGGTATGCTTTTTCAATATCTTTCAGGCAAGCTCGGCATTGCCGGCTATTCCCTGCCGGAACTCGTCAAGGAACGCTTCAAAAATAAATGGGCAGTGCTCTCATATTGGCTCCTTGCAGAAGTTGCGATTCTTGCGACTGACCTTGCTGAATTTTTGGGAATTGTCGTCGCGCTGAACTTATTGTTTGGCATTCCGCTCATTTATGGAACGTATCTTGCCATTGCCGATGTGCTCGTCATTATATTCCTCACTCAAAAACGGTTTCGCTTGCTTGAACAGGTGTTTGTTGTCTTTGTCTCCATCATCGGGCTTGCGTATGTGTACGAATTGTTCATCACCAAGCCAGATATTTCTGCAATCCTCATTCATTCCATCACGCCGAAACTGACGGCGGCGAGCGCGCTCATTGCCGTTGGCATCATTGGAGCGACGGTCATGCCGCATGCGCTCTTTGTGCATTCATGGCTGCTGAAAAATAAAATAATCAGCAGCAACGGCAAACTGGGCAACAAAAAAACAATCCTGAAATATCACCTTATTGATAATGTTGTTTCCCTCACGATTGCCGGTGGAATCAACGCGGCAATTCTGATTATGTCAGCTGCTGCGTTTTACCATATCGGCGCGCCGGTAGCAACACTGGAGGAAGCGTACAAAACGCTGATACCCTTGTTTGGCACGTTTGCGGCGGTCGTCTTTGCCGTTGCGCTGTTATCCGCAGGCATCTCATCGTCGGTGACCGGCACGCTTGCCGGACAGTCAATCATGGACGGGCTTACCAATTTTAAAATTCCGCTCTGGGTGCGCCGTGTCATCACCCGCGGCATCAACGTGATTCCCGTAACCATCGCGATTGTGCTCGGCATTGACCCGCTGAAGATATTAGTTCTGAGTCAAGTTGCGTTGAGTCTTCTGATACCTCTTCCGCTGATTCCGCTCCTAGTGTTTACCTCAAACAAAAAAATTATGAAATCTTTGGTCAATAAAAAAATAACCACCGTCTTCGCAGTCCTTTTTGCGGCAATCATTCTCTGCTTTAACGCGTACCTATTATATTCAGTCTTTACCGGCGGCGTTCAGTTTTGAGAAATAGGCCTGCCATTTACCGCTGTGTCACCACACCAACTTGCTTGCAGTATTTTCGTATTGGGCACCGGCTGCAGTGCGGGCTGATGGGCGTGCAGGTGTGCTGGCCGAAGGCGACGAGCATTGAGTTAATTTTCTCCCAGTACTCTTTTGGCAGTTTTTTCCGCAGCGCCATTTCAGTTTCATACGGCGTTTTTGTTTTGACATACCCCAACCGGTTGCTGATGCGGTGGACATGGGTATCAACGCACATGCCGGGCTTTTGAAAGCCGACAGCCACGACGAGGTTTGCGGTTTTTCGCCCGACACCGGGCAGTTCGATAAGCTCTTCGACGGTCTGCGGAATTGTTCCTCCAAATTTTTCCTGTAGTACCAGCGGAAGCTGTTTCAAATGGCGCGCTTTTGTTTTGTAAAAGCCGACCGGATAAATAAGCTGTTCGATTTCTTTTTCTGAAAGCGTTCCGAGGTCTGCGACATGGTGGATGCGGGAAAATAATTTTCTGCAGGCTGCTGCGGTTGTCTGGTCCTTTGTGCGGGCAGAAAGAATCGTAGCAATGAGCACCTTTTCAGGATCGTTTGTTTGTATTTTGATTAAATCAACAATCGGGACCTTGTAGTTCTTGACTTCTTTTTCAAGAATCTGGTACACCGTATCAATGCTGGCGCTGTTCATGGCAAAAAAAGAGAAAAAGAAGCATTTAAAGCTTTAGTTTTTTCTTGATGCTCTTCAAAAACTTGTTCCCGTCAGTCCCTTTTATTTTTCTTAACAAGCGGACATTTTGGCCGAGAGGGCCATCAAATAGAACACTGTCTTCTTTCTTTTTTACATTGCGTATCTTTCGTCCGCGCGGATCAGATTCAAGTGGCATGTGATTCACCTCACTATTTGGTGGAGATTTCCGCGTATAAAAAGTTAGTGCTTTTGGCTGCGTTGTGCTCCGCCGGTTTTGTAGGGCGTGTGCTCTGCTTTTACCTTTTGGGACGTACTCTCTTCAGGAACGATGTCGTAAATAGTGCGTTCATCGTAGCCGCAGTCCTTGCAGACCATGCACATGATGTCCTGATATTCAGCGACGGTAATTTTTTTTGAATTGCATTTGGGACAGGTATGGATGATACTTTTGAGAAGGTCTTCGCGGTTTTTGGAGGATTCCAATTTCTACCACCTAATACTTAATCTCAACCAACCTTTTTTGCAAGCAAAAAAGCTTGACCAAAATGGGGGCATCCTCGCTTCGCTCGGAGCCCCGCGCGTTAATACTTAATCTCCACATCCCCTTCTTTTATCTTGCACTGGCAGCACAAGCGGTGCTTTTCATCAATCCCCATTTGCGCCTCTGCTTCGGTGCGTTCCGATAGGTGTTCCATGCCGCTGATTATTTCAACGTAGCACGTGCCGCACAAGCCGTTTTCGCAGCCGAACGGTATTCCCAACTCTTTGCAGGCATCCTTGATGGGCTCGCCTTCTTTGACGTCGCGCGATTCACCGCTGGAAATGATGGCTGGCATGAAACGAAAAACCGTGCTGGTGGTTTATATAGGTTGCGGAAATTGATTATTTTACTTCAACTATTTCCCTGTTTAGTTCACCCAATCTTTGATAGAAATCCATTTATAGGGGTATCACTTTTTGTTTTTTATGATTAAAAAATCTATTATCTCAACCATCTTAATACTGCACTTTATACTTTTTAGTTATCCTGTTTTAGGATTAGAGTGTCAATATACTTCAAATCTTGAATATTCAACGGAAGAAGAAGGTTGGTACTTAAATAATGAGTTATTAGATGGTTCTCCTACTCAGGAAATAATAGGGTCGAATGATAACTTTGAATCTCACAAAGTATACAACCCCTTCGAATTTCCCATAACAGTTGAAATTAGTTATGCTACTTTTTCGACATGGTACGGGGGGAGTAATGGTGGAATTACTGGCGTTGTACCTCCTAAACAGTATGTTACTCTAATAAGTCATCATACAGCTGATGGGCAGATTCGAGATTTAAAGTTCAAAATTATTGAACCATCCGGAATTATTAACAAACTTGAATTAGTTAAAAAAAATAAACTTGTCTGTAAAGAATGTGGTGGAAAAGTGTGCATGGATGATGGCTTAACCTGTGAAATAAATTCCGAATGTGGCAGCGGAAAGTGTATAGAAAAAATATGCTCTCCTAACAATTACTGCTATAATAATAACTGCGAATGCTCCTTTTTTGAAGTTCAATCAAAAGATAACACCAAATGTGAGAATAATAATATCTTTTTCGGATTAACATTTATGGCGATGTTACTTATTATCGGCGCACTCATCTTCATCAAAATAATGAGGGAAAAAAGAAAAACAACACAAGCAAAAAAAGAAGCAGATGTAAAAGTTGAAAAAGAAAAACAGATAACTGCGGAGAAAGAAAGAGAAAAATACGATAAAGAACTTAGTGTTTTAAAAGAACGCCAAGATGCAATATTAAGAAAAGAAGAGGAATTGGAGGAATTAAAGAGACTTTCTAGTCTAACAAAACAAGAGAAGGAAAATATCCAAAAATTATCAGAAGAAATAACTAAAGAAACACTTGAAATGGAGAAAAATGTAAAAAAAAGATTTGCGGTTTCTATGGAACCATATCCAAGTAAATATGCAAGCCATAGGCGTGTTTTTAAAAATCCCTATCTGGGTGGCTACGAATGTTTTTATGAAGAAAGACTTGACCCCAAAAAATATTCTTTGTCAAAGCTGGTTCATAGGTGGGTTTGGAAAAAAGCAAATGGGAGGGAACCAAAACAAGGTTATCATATCCATCACATTGATGGAGATAAATACCATAATGATGCAAAAAACCTTGAAGAAATTAAAGGAGACGAACATTATGGACTGCATAGAAATGAAAGACAAATTCCCCCTCAATCTTGATCTCATGCCTCTTTTTTCCATTTTTTTTATCGAGTAATCTCCCCGTTCATCCCACCCACTGGACATCCCCATTCTGCCTTAAAACCCCCGATCACAGGCCATAAGCCCCAAACTCCGTAGCACTGGACACTGGACAGATGCGCGTGAGGTTTATATAGTACCACTCCCTCAACAAAGTAATGGATCAAAAAACTGCTTTGGTCGTGTTTGAAGACAAGAAAATACGAAGAATCTGGCATAATGACGAATGGTATTTCTCTGTTGTTGATATAATCGGTGTACTCATTGATACTCCCGATGCTCGGAACTACTGGAAAGTTCTCAAACATCGTTTATTAAAGGAAGGAAGTGAAGTGGTTACAAAATGTAACCAGTTGAAATTACCCGCCCCGGATGGTAAACTAAGGGAAACCGACTGTGCGAACACCAAAAACATGTTCAGAATCATCCAAACAATACCTTCTCCCCGTGCAGAAACGTTTAAGATGTGGCTCTCTCAAGTCGGCTACGAGCGCGTCCAAGAAATCGAAAATCCGGAATTAGGCCAAGACCGCATTAAAAAATATTATGAGCTGAAAGGCTATCCCCAAGACTGGATTGACAAGCGCCTTCGGGGAATTGCTATTCGCCAAGAACTCACCGATGAATGGAAAAACAGAGGCGTTGGTGAACAGCGTGAGTACGCCATCCTCACCAATGAGATTTCACAGGCAACATTTGGCGTTCCCATCAAAACGCACAAGGAAATCAAAGGCCTTGACCCGAAATTCAAGAACCAAAACCTGCGCGACCACATGTCTGACCTCGAACTTATTTTTTCAATGCTGGGCGAACGGCTGACCACTGAAGCAGCGCGCAAGAAAGACGTTCACGGTTTTACCGAGAATCTTGAAACAGCACAAGAAGGCGGCGCGGTTGCCGGCCGCGCGCGTACCGACGCTGAAAAGACTTTAGGCATTGCTGTTGTTTCTCCAGAAAATGCACTTGATATTGTTCACCAAAAGAAGCGCATAGAAAAAAAGTGATTACCCAATTGCTCGTCGCACATCGCTATTTTCTCACATATGTTGCGAGTGTTCTTTCAACTTGATTTCCAGGATGTCTTAAATCGAGAGGGTGACCAATCTGGCGCAGGCGTCCAACCAGTTGGCGTTTGGTATAATAACCCTCGATCGTGCCACCTTTTTGATCCCTGAACCAAATTTCGAAACCGCGCGGTTCATGATTAAGAAATGGTGGAACATATGCGACTGAAAGTTTTGTTCTGCCCTCTTCCGTTCGTAAATACCAGCTTGTATCTGTATTTTGTCTCCAGTACGCTTGTTCCATAAGGTTCACCCAATCGTCCGTCTGACATCAATCACATCAACCGAGCCAACGCCGGGTATTGTCTGGATTTCTTTTTCAAGCTCGTCGGTTGAGCCGCGGCTTTCATCCAGTAGGAAAACCGTCTTGAGGCACTTCAGCCCGAACGCGACTTCCTCGACGTCGGTCTTGCCGTATTCTGCCCCGAATTCAGTGATCTTTTTTTCTAATTCTTTTTGCACAAGAGAAAGGTCATTCTCAGCAGATTCCGGCATAATTCGCAGGGTAATAACAACTGTTGCCATGGTGCTAATTCGGCCCGAGAAAGCCGCAGGTGCACTGGTATTGCGCCACAATGCGGCGGCACTTGCCACAGCGGATGATTTCCTTGCCGCACTTTGGGCAGGGGAATCGGGTGACGTCTTTGGCGCCGGCGACATTGGTCTTGCACGACATGCACTGTATAGTGTGTTCGTTTGTTGAGGACATACGACTGCAAGGAAAGGCGGGGGTTTATAAAGCTTTTGGGTTCCACGCTTATTTAGAAAACACACCTTCTGTTGCCTTGATTTTTTCAAAGACTTTTTTCATATCCTCTGTTTTGACTTTAACTGAATGAGTTCGGAGGCCGATATTAAAGGCGCTGTCTTGATTATCATACACTCCCGTGTCTACCATCACCGGCACGGTTTCTTTGTGGCCGAACGGCGGCACTGCGCCGATCTCACAGCCGGTTTTTCGCATCACTTCTTCCGGAGTTGCCATTCGTATTTTATTTTTTGACCAGCCAACCTGTTCTGCTACCCGTTTCACATCCACTTTTTTATCTGCGGGAATATTCACCACCACCCACGCATTGGCATCATTCGTAAACAGAAGTGCTTTGATTCCTTGGTGTAATGCGAATCCTCTGGTCTTAGCCGCGTCTTCGCTGGTAATCACTGCTTCATGCTCAAGATAGGTTGGCTTGATATCTAACTCGGAAAAAAATGCGCGTATCCGTTCAACTTCTTCGTAGCCCATATCCCCACAGACTTTTGGATTCTTTATATACTTTTCTAACCATCACAACAATCATTATAAACCAAACACTTTTTCTTTTTTGTATGGTTGTCGCTGGTGCTGATGAGGGGGATGACATCCCCATTGAAATTGATATGGCTGAATTTGATGCTGCATCCTCGGTGCAGGCTCCACCAATACCAAATGCATCTTTTGCATCTTTTTCTGTTACCCATTTTTTCCGGCTTGCCGTGCTTTATGGGTACCCGTCTGACGCGGAAAAACTGGGGCGCCTGAAAGACTCCGAACCTGCTGCGCGGGATTATTTCCTGAACAACGCGCCGGGCGCTGCGTATTTTCAGGGTAAGATATTTGACCTTCCTGAATTTGTCGAGCGGGGGCGTTCGGCATTTACGCATCCTCCCGATCGAACCACTATCAATGGTGCACGTGGTGCAGGTGCTCGTTCATGGCTGATGACCGCATATTGGCTTGCCGAGTACGCAGGCGATGATGAACTTCGGCAGCAGATTGGCAGTCCAGCGCTTGAGCGTGTGCCGTACCTTGCGTATAAAATCGGGCGCCAGACACGCAACGAATCCTTGGCCAATACCGCGCGCGGGCATATTACCGACACTGATCCACTTTTCGGCATTATTCTCGGCATGATTGAGGACGATGATGGCCTGCTGCGTGCCTGCGCTGGAAATTATATCCCCCCTAATGCGCGGTTTGTTTCTGACGTGGCAAAACGAAGAGGATATCACGAACTAACCGAGCGAGTTAACGACTATCTCTTTACCGCAGTGGAACAAGGCCTCCCATTGGGCGACAAAAAAACCATCCAGACTGTTGATTATCTCGTTGAACTCTTTAACGCATAACTTCCCTTTCAACATAAAAAATATAAAAAATTCATAAAAATTCATTCTTGAGTACTAACAAACCTTTTTATATCAATCTGCCTGTGTACTACTCACAAGGGGGTTGATTGATGGCGAATAAGCATTTTCAGCGCATGGACAAAGTTCTTGGCCTCCCGCCTGCGCCGCATGGTGCACCTGCCAAAGAAAAAAATGCCAGCCATCACCATCCCGAACATACCTCTCCTGCTTCACCTACTGCAACGCATAGGCATGGTTTTCTCGCGCGATTCAAAAAGCACCCATCGCATCCCTCTATTCAAAACGCTCCTGCCGGTGCTTATCCGAGTGACTTCGCACAACAGGAGCGCGCTGACGTTGACGAGCTGAAAAAGCACCAGATTGAGCTCGATCACCTCGCACTTCAACAGCAGGCCAGAGAACAAGCTCGAGAAGAGCAAGAGCCTACCGGCGCGGAAAAATATCTTCTCAAGGAAAAAGAAAAACTGCTCAAAGAGCGGTTCACGCTTGAAGGCGACATTGTTGCGCTCACGAAACGTCGCGCCCAGCTTGTTGGCCAGATGCGAGTCGGCATCACTGAAGAAGAAAAAAAAGCCCGAACAAAAATTGAAAGCTCCCTGCGCGGCCTCGCGAACGAGCGCGAACGGCTCCTCACCGTGGTCAAAAATCTCAAGCCGCAGGCTGATGAGCTCCGCCGGCAGATGTCACCTAGTTTTTTCACCATCGAAAAGCATGAAAAAGAACTCGCAGCGCGCGAAGAAAAAATATCGCTTGCTGACGCACGATTGAAAAAAATCAGCGATGAGCTCCGCCACCATGAATTTGAGCTCGGAAAAAAACAGGCAGGCCTTGCCCATGAAGAGCGCGAGCTCACTGAACAGCAGCGCGCGCTCAAGGAACGGCTTGCACAGGAAAGCCAGCGCGTTGCGCTCATGCTCGCGGAAAAAGAAGCGCTGCTCAAAAACAAGTACAAAATATGGGAGCAACAGATTGACCGGCGCGAGCACGCAATCGCCGGTGCCGAGCGAAACTTCAACAAGGAAAAAGGAAAACTCTACCTTGAATTTGAAAAAGAGCACGAAAAACTCGGCCACAGCCTCGAAGAAGAGCGCACCAAGCTCTACGGCGACTTGCAGCAGCAGAAAGACCATCTCAGCCGGGATCTCGTCGATCTGGAAACCAAAAAGCGACAGCTTGAGCAGGCAGTGCTCGAGAAAAAAGAGACCATTCACGATATCGCTGAAACTGAACGCCTGCTCAATGAAAAAGAAGAGCATCTGCTCAACAAAATCCGGATGCTTGAGACGGACGAGCATCGCCTCCACTCTCGCGAGAATGAGATTATCGGCAAAATCAAACAGCTCGAGAGCGACCAGCAGCTGCTCGATGACAAGGAAAACGAGCTCATTGACGTGCTGAAAAAACTGGATATGCGTGAAGGCGAGCTGCGTAATCATGAGCGTATGCTGAATGTCAAGGGCAACGAACTCACGGCTCGGGAGCATGACATCCAGAAAAAAATGGACGAGGCACAAGAAAAGCTTGACGCCATCAAAACGAATAATTCACTCAAGCTGAACACCGCCGAGCTCGAAAAGGCCGCCACTAAAATCGTCGGTGAAATTGAATCTCTCGCACACAAAAAAGAATCTCTCATCAAACAGCAAACACTCCAGCACGACATTGAGGCGCTGCAAAAATCAAAAAAACTCATTGCAGCCGAACTTGAAAAAGAGCGGGGCGCGCTCGAGCAGGAGATCAACAAGCTCGTTGCCAAAGTTGCTGACATGGAACAGGTCTTTGTCGCTGACGACCGGCTCAAGCAGCGCCAGGACTTCATGGAACGGAAAGAAGATGCGCTTGAGCAGGAGCATGCCCACATTCAGGAGCAGCTCAACCAGCTTGAAACCAACAGCATAAACGCGGTTGCAGCATTGTCATCAGTTCAGCAGCAGAAAAATACTGCAAAAGAGATTTTCGAGGCCGACTCGCGCGAAAAAGTTGAGATCTACGCAATGATTGAGCAGGCGCGCGACGCCATTGTCGCCGGCACCTTCGATCTTGCCAAGCAAATCTACGCGGCGATTCAGGAAGCGTACAAAACATTCAACCTTGCTGAAGCAGACCGCCGGAAAATTTACTTTGATGTGGTTGAGCTCAAGACGGACATTGAGCTCGGCGCGCTCTGCTGATTTTTGTGTTTTTTTGTGCTCATTTTTCTTGTTGTACGCTCTATTGTCTCGATGTACATTCATCATTTTGTTTTCTCGTTTTGTTTCTCGTTTTGTTTCTTGTTTTGTTTCTTGTTTTCTACAATCAAAATATTTATAAACCAGTGGCGAGTGTGATGTGTTGAAACCTGTATACACTTAAAAGAGAAAAAGAAAAAATCAGCCAAAAAGAGGGGATAGCATGAGAAAAATCTGCATTATTAACCAAAAAGGCGGCGTGGCAAAAACAACCACCGCTGTAAACCTCGGCGTTGGTCTTGCCAAGGAAGGAAAAAAAGTTCTCATTATCGACCTTGATGCGCAAGGAAACGTCGGCACCTGCCTGCCAGCAGAGTCAAAAAAAGACCTGTACGACTTTCTGGTTGAAAACGCCGACATCCGCGAGTGCATCTCCGGCGTCACCGAAAATCTCGACCTTATCAAAAGCAGGGAAACACTGGCAAAAGCCGAGCTCATTCTCGTGGGCGAAAGCTCCCGTGAAATGACACTTCGGAGAAAACTGCAAAACCTTGCAGGCTATGATTACGTGCTGCTTGACTGCCCGCCGAGCCTCGGCCTGCTGAACCAGAACGCCATGCTGTTTGCAACCGAAGCGCTTATTCCGGCATCCACCGACATTCTCGGGATTGATGCGCTGCGAAAAATGCGCTTTATTGTTGACAAAATCAATGACGTGTTCGGCCACAGCCTGACCATCAGCAAGGTGGTTCCCACGCTCTACGATGTACGCAATAAAGTGTGCAATACCGTGCTGAAACAAATGCAGAGCGAGTTCTACGAGCTGGTCTCTGACCCGATTCGTGTCAATGCAACGCTCAAAGAGGCGCCGGCAGAGAAGAAGTCAATCTTCGACTACGCCCCAAACTCGCGCGGTGCTGAAGACTACCGCAAGCTCGTCAAGCAAGTATTGCGCGACGAGGAGAAATACGTCAAACTTGCGCGCTCTCCCGCGTCAATGCGGATGCAAGTGAAAGAAGCGGTTATTGGATAAATATGTTTTTTTATCTTTTTTTCTCTACTTCTTTTGTCTTTTAATTTTTTAGATATATTTTTATGCTTTTAGAATTAATTTTTTTTCACTTATTGATCCGGCCCATAGTATCGCCGATTGCCCGGAAGCACCATGCTATTGAGTCGGTGTTCGCCAACAGAGGTATATTCTTTTGTTGGGGTGGGTATCTTTTCCGGCTCGTCTCCCACGGTAAAACAGCCGCCATAGAAGCATTGGCAGGTGTCTGCGTAGGAGCAGGTGCAGCGCTGGTAGCAGCCGTACTTGGTTCTGAATCGATATTGTGACGGTGTTTCATCCATCAGCCGCTTGACTGCAAGCGGTGGCTGTTCGCTGACGAGATTTCCCGTCAGGCTCTGGCTTCCTCCTGCAGGAAGCTCGTTCGTGTATTCCACCAGCACATAGTTTGTTTGTGGTGTTTCATTGATTGACTGCGAGTATTGGTAGATGCCGCCCAGCGCAACTGCTGCGGTGATTAAGACTAACAGAAGGTCACGGTGGTCACTCATTCCTCTTTTTATACTCATAATGTGTGTTGGTGGCTTTTTTATTTAAATAGTTTGTGGATTGGTCATTCGAAATCTACTCATTCTCTATTTCTGGTACAAATCAGGATATTCTTTAACAAGCGCTTGGCGCATTTTTTCCTTGGCGCGGTTTTCGAGCTGCCTCGTTCGCTCACGGGTGATGCCCAACTGGTCTCCAATTGCCTCGAGTGTCATTGGCTCTTCGCGGAGCAGGTGGCAGTCAACAATATATTTTTCGCGTTCGTCCAGTACATGAAGTACCCCGCGAATTGCCTGATTGGCAAATGGGGCGTTGGGAGTAATCATCTCTTCCGGGGTTGGAGCATTTGACGCAACCCTTGAATATAAATTCTTGTCGTCAGCTGTTAGGCTGTCAAGAGACGCATCACCATCTGCCAAGCGCTGCTGCATGCCTCTTACTGACTTTGGCGAAACGTTAAAGTGTGCAGCAATCTCTTCAGGTGTTGCTTCATGGTCTTCATATAATAATTCAGGCATACGGCTTGTTCCTACTTTTGGCAGCAGATAATATAATTTTCTTTGCACTTGGCTTGTTCCTATCTTCACCATTCTTCTGTTCGCTATGTTGTCAGCATAGATTTGTGCTTTTATCCAATGCACGGCATAGGTGATAAAATTCTTGCCTTTTTTAGGGTCATATTTCCGCGCGGCGCTCATGGCGCCCAAATAGCCACTGCTCACTGATTCATCCCATGCTTGTTTGTTCGTACGAGGGTGTATGCCCATCTGATGTACGACCTGATAGACAAAGTGTACTGATGACTCAACCAGGCGCTTAACCGCTTCTTTTCCCTCTTCACTGTCCGGGCCGTACGCTTGTACCGTGTGGCCCCATTCATACTGTTGCTCTTTTAATGCCTGTCTATCTTCCAAAGGTAGTTTTTGTGCACGTTGAGGCATTGGTTTTTTCAATTTCTTAACCGGAAGCCGGACAATCTCTGCTTCCGGCGGCGTTTCATAAGGTGTCCTGTCAAATGCGGTCGTGATGAAACGTTCGAGAATAAAATCAAGTGAACTGACAGACACATGCTCATTTCGTACCTCAATCTCCCCTTTTTCTTTCAGATAGTGGAGTCTCTCTCTCACATTTGTCTCTTCGAGCTTCACGCCACCAATTTTTTGGAGTACGAGATCATCAAGCGGAATTTCAGTTGCAAAGTGTTCTGCTTTTGATGGGTCTTCTGCAATCATCTGTGCGACAATTGAGCCGACAAAATAATAGGGCTCTTGAGAAAAAGAATACAGGGGAAATGCTCGGTCTGCATAGCGTTGGAGGCCAAGAGCAATAACTGTTTCTGTTGACATGGTATCAAGAAGTGGAAGTGCTTGCAGCTCTTTACGTAGATGAGGGGGAAGTTCGCTTGAACCCTGCTTTAAAAAAGGGAGCACCGTTGCCATAAAGTTCTTGTGTGGTGTTTATTATTTTAAAAAGGTGTTGGTACTGATTGGCTAATCTCGTAATTTCATTATTCAAAATCATCAGGATTCAAACAACGGCGAAGATTTACTAAGGCTGCCGAATGGAGTTGGCTGGCGCGAGATTCAGTGAAACCCAAAATGCGGCCGATCTCTTTTAAATTTAAATCTTCTTTGTAATACAATCTTAGAAAAATTCTCATATTTTGTTGTGTTTCCGGCCTACAGGGAACTCCTTCTGCAGTTGAAAAGGTAATGCTATCCAACGCGCCCCACAGCATTGATTCTTCTTGGCGTAGCGCTGCCATCGTGTCAAGATAGACACTTTTTTCATCAGGTACTACTCGGGGAACATCAATATATTTTCCATTTTTATCTTTAGGCTTATCATCCAAACTCATAACCCTTGGTGCGCTCACTTGTGCTTCGTCATATTGTTCTTGTGTAATGCCGGCACGCTCAAGAATCTGTTCGAGTGGAATATCCGTTGTTCCTGTTTCAAACAGCAATGCAGCGCGCGCATCTTCCACATCCTTGAGCCGTTCACGCACGCTGCGAGAAACCCCATCAAGGTGGCGTAAATAATCCAATATCGTGCCGCGGATGCGCATTTCTGCATACGGCCTGAAACCACCTTGTTTTGCATCAAATTTTTTTTTGGCGTCCAAAAGGCCGAGGTATCCTTCACTGATTAAATCATCAACCTCAACGCTGCGCGGCAAGCGTTGAGCAATGCGATATGCTAAACGTTTTACCAGCGGCATATACTCCGTCGCAAACGCTTCTTCTTCGCCATCGCGTATCTCTCTCCTTTTTTTCTCTTTTGTTTCTCTTGTTTCTTTCTTCGGCATTCCCACTACTTTTTTTTCATATTCAACCGGCAGCCCATACGTTGCATACAGCACATCCCACAAGACAGCATTAACCAACTGCAGGGGAACATTCCCTTCCGGAAGAATGCCGGCTTCTGTCAGATACGCAAGCCGTTCGTCGACGGTGTTTTTGTTTAGTCCAACTCCTCCCAACTGGGTGACGGTAAATTCGCTGTGCGGTATGCCTGCGAGTGTATCGCCAGCTTGTTTTCGTAGCTCCGGATATTCCTGCAGTGCCGCAGCAATGACTGACGCGACAAAATACGTTGGCTCGCCGGAAAAAGAATACAGCGGAAAGCTTTTGTCGACTATTCTTTCCGGCGTGCCGCGCTGGAGCAATTCGGCTCTGGAATATGCCCTGAACATTCCTCCGACAGCGAGCTGATACGCCGTTGCTGTCATAAATGTTTCTGCGAGCTGCTCCAGACTTCTATCTTGCTGCGGTGCAGGAAAGGGGAGAACGGTTGCGGCGGACATGGCATCACTCGTTTATTTTTCTAACTCAAAGAGCACTTCTTTCGGTGCAACCAGTTCTTTATCAGGTACGATTTCTCGGTCAAATGTAGAGTCTAACGCTTCTGATACGGAATGTAATGGTGCAAAGCCTCCCGGCGATTGTTCTTCTTCCTTCTCGTCATCGCCCAAGAAGTCAATGTCCTCAATGGATCCATACGTTTTGTCTGTTTCAGAAACTATTTCTGGCCTACGCCCTGTTCTTTCTTTTGGCCTATACTGCTCATCACGTTCCCGATAGAATCTTCCAATGGGAGTTTCAGTATCCGCGCACTGCATTTCCTCAACGTGATACCCATGTTTCAGCATTGCAATGACTCCTGCTTCCAAATCCTCCCGCGTTATCAGCTCACCACTTTTTTTCGGTTGTAGGTATGCTGGTTTTTTTCCGGTGACTGCACCCAATCTATCAGTAATATCCTGCTCCGGCACGAGCGTGTACTTGGGCAACCGGTCAACCAACTCGCGCGAAACATACGGCATTCTTCTGACACCATACGATTCTTCATATTCCCGCACGAGATTCAATGCCAGTGCCGCCGGCAAAATTCTCATTTCATCAAGGTCAGGAAGGGGAATCTCACACACTTCCTGTACTCGCCGAGGATCAAAATATTCAACGCCATTAAATTCTATCGGCCTGCACCCGATATACAGCTCTGACAGCATTTTTCCGATATTTCTGCCGTGCATATCAAAGCGAGATTTTGCCGCACGATACATAAGATAGCTTGCCACTTCCTGCCCCGTTATCGGATAAAATGTTTCAAGTACTTGTCGGTATGCCTCAATAAAGTCTTTCTTTTTCAGTGTTCCGGCACTGCCTCCCATGGTTCGTAACCCACCATATCTTTTCAACAATTTCTGCATGCCATAGTTAGGAAAGCCGGGGTCAATGGAGTATTTTAATGCCGTCATGACCTCAAGGGTTTGGGTGTACGTTAATTGTTTCGGTGCCTCAGCAAGTATCTGTTTTGATGTTTTTCCTCCTTCGTCCAATTCTTTTTCAAACTCCTCTAACTCTTCAGGTGTCATCTCTGCAAGTTCGTGTTCAAATTCCCTGACAAGATTTACGCCATAACTTTTATGTTTTAATGTGTTGGGTGAACTCGTTGCTCCTATGTGATGATTTGTCGCTGGTTTTTTACGCTTGTACAGAGATTTATCAGGAATGTCTTGTTTTAATTTTTTAAGCGCGCGTTCCAAGCTTCGTGACGGCGTGCCAAAGTCACGCGTGCGCAAAGTGACTTTTCTTTGTATGATAAAGGCATCGTCACTATTCCCTGTTTCTTCTTCTCCTTCTGGTTTTCGGTATGCTTCAATGGGCATAATATCCGCAGCCGGATGCTCGCTTTCATAGGCTGGTGGATTTCCAAATGTCATTGCAATGAAATCTCGGAGTACAAAATCTATGGTGCTTATCGAGACATTTTGGTTAGGAAGCATTGCAATCACACCATTTTCTCTCAAATAGTCAAGCCTCTCTCTCTCATTTGCCTCTTCCAGCCGCACACCGCCAATATTCTGCAGCACGAGACGTTCCAGTGGAATTTCAGTTGAAAATAAGGGTGCCTGTGCAGGATCGTCCACCAGTATCTGCGCAACAATGGAGCCGACAAAATATTCTGGCTCTTGAGAAAAAGAATGCAGTGGAAATGCGCGCTCTGCATAGCGTTGCAGCCCAAGACTTTGCACTGTTTCTTGTGACAGCCGGTCAAGGAGACTAAATTCTTGCAGCTCTCGTAGAGTGCGCGGAGAAATTTCTTCAGGTTTGCTGAATTGAAGAACATCGGCCATGCCTTTCACCGTTATTTTCTTCTTTTAAAAATATTACTCAAGCAATCTCGGCGCCATGGCTTCAACATCGTTGACATGCGCCAATCCGAAAAGCGTTTTTCCTGCCTTTCGCAGTTGAGTTTCAAGTGCATGATATCCTGCATCAGCAGGGACACCGTGTTGTGTCAGCACCTTCATGGTTTGGTTCTCATCAAGGAATCCAACCTGTTTCATCAATTCTGCCCGCGAATCATCGTAATGCATTGCCTGCGCCCATCCTGCTGCCAGCTTCCAATATGCTTTTGAAAATACGTCATACCCTATGAGTTGTTGATCGCCCAACTTTTCCGTTGCCATATACTCCCGGATGTATTTTTCCAACTGTAGGTCTGGTTTTTCTCCATCAAGCAACAGCGCAGGCATGATGCGGTTCACAGGAATTTTTGTTCCATCCGATTTTTTCCATGAAAACGGCTCATACAAAATCGCCGCTGCAACAAAAGGAGAAACATGATACCCTTCTCCAGTCACTGCTTTTCGCATAGTGTCAGGGAATTGGCGTATGGCCGCGTTGATGCGCCCGGGTGTTACTTGCGGAGGCATCAATTCAGCAAGATCAGAGGTGAGCACAATATCTTCAACGCCGTAGGCGTGCTCTGCGTCATTGCCTTTCAGGACAATCTGGTCGGCTGCAAATCTGCCTGATCTTCTCATGTACTCAAAGAGCCGCCGTGAAAATTCCGGCTGATATGCGGCCACAAGCAACGCGACGGCTTCTTCTTCATTCTTCGGTGCAGTGCTCAGGCGATACTGGTACACACCATCTTCGGCGCGCGGTGTTATTCGTGCGCCGAGAGAGCCGGATCTTCGTTCTGGCTGTACTAACACCGGTGTTTCTTCTCTTTTTGAAGGTGTTGTTCCTGCGGGAGCTGGTGCAGTATATCCTGTTGTTTCTGCCGCCGATGCTGGTGCAAGTGGTGCCTGTTCTCCTGCAGGCGATGCAACCTTTTCTTCCAGCGAGGGTATCACCACTTTTGTTCCCTTGGGAAGCCCGACAACATCTTCAACCGTTGTGCGTCCCGTCAATGATTCCAATGCATAATCAAACGCTTTGAAATAGACTTCACGTTGGCGCGCCTTGATGTCTGATGCCGTTGGAGTGCCTGATTCAGGCGTAAAAAGATTTGTTTTTGAATACACCTGTAGAAGTTCTGGGCCAAGAATAGCGTACAGTGCCGCATGGTTTGGCGGTGCTAATGGCTCTGGCTTAAGGTCAACTTCTGCCCATAATTTAATTTTCAATGCCGTGCTTGCGGCGATGCCTAATCCTGATGCTTTTAATCTATGGGTATTGACAAACTCGTGCAGTTTTCCAACAGCTTTTTTCGTGACTTGAGCTGCAACAACATATTCCACAACCATGTTTGGCACATACAAATGTTGGTCATCAAATCGTATCCGGCGCTGTGCTGTATTATAGTATCCTTTCTCCAGAATTTTATGCCGTAACGCCGTTGCGAGGTACGCCATTGCGTATGTGTCGTCGAATGGATGGGTTGATGATGAAGTGGCAGGAGCGGGAACTTCTGGGCGTGCTGAAGCTGGTGAAGCAGGAGCAGGAACCGAAACAAGTACGTCATCAATTGATGCAGCTATTGGTGTTGGCGCAGGAGCTGGCGATGGTGCCGGAGGAGGAACTGGTATTGGTGAGAGAGCTGGAGATGGCGCAGGGGCAGGTCGAGTGGCTGGAGAATCTACATTCGCGGATTCTGCCGCAACATAGTCACCCAACAATGTGCCGCCTGCTTTCATCGTGTCGAAGGCGAGGTTGAATGATTCACGGAATCGCTGGCGGACAGGCGTGGCTGGTTTAGCGAATTTTTCAACAGCGGCAAAGTATTTTTGTCCTTGTAATCTTTGGATGGCTTCAAATGGCACACCAAAAAATCCAGCTATTTCTACATCCAAATATTTCTTTACATCTGTAAGATCACTCAGATGGATGGCAAGAATATCCTCCATCATTACTCCTGCAGGTGCATCATGATGATGGCGCAGCAATGGATGCTCTTTTCCTTTCCATTGTTGAAACGCCCCATCGGTTATTCTGGTTTTTAATAGTTCACGAACTTTGTAATACCGGGGAACATCCCCACTTTTAATCGGCTTGTGGCCGGGAAGCGTAATCATATCTGTCGTCGGATCATACAGCTTTTGATAGCGTATTCCCCTTTCTATTCCCTGCGCAAGATAGCGGAGTGGGTCGGTGAGAAGTAAATCATCGGACAGAACGAATTTTCTTCCGGCAGATGCTGCTGAAGCGGCAGGATGTGGTGGTGCGGGCGCATCCGGTGCATCCGGTTCAACCACCGTATCAATCGTTGCGGCACGAGCTGCTATTCTCTGCTCTTCTGCTTCTGATGGTGCTTCACCAGCCACTGCGCCGCCGGTAAGCTCTTGATACCATACTGACTGGTGCTCCCGCACAATCGGAAACAGTTGAGGAAGGAGATTATTGATGCTTGGCCAGTCAAGGTCAACGGTCTTTGCTTTTTTCAGTAAACCATCTTCCACTGCGCGATGTGCAAGGGCAGAATCAATGCCGAGAGATGCTTCCAAATCAGCGTAGGTTCTGATGCGAACATCGCCCGCTGATTTGTAAAGCCCAAAGAATTTGACATCAAGGGGAGAGAATTTTTGATGGAGGGAAAAGGGAACATGGCCAAAAGCGTCTGCATAGACTTCGTTAACATAGCGTTGGTATGACGTATAGCGAGCGTTATATCCATCGCTTCCTTCTCGTGCTTGGTGTGGGGTTACTGCAAGCAAAGGAATATCGGCAGGGGATGATGGGGTCAGTGTTTGGCTGTGCGCAACAAGTTGTTGGTGCTCGGCATCGTAGCCAAGCATAATTCCTTCAGCAGTGTACTGGCCGGTTTGCACGAGGTGGCTAAACACAGCCTGCGCAAGTTCTTCGAGCAGGGGACGTGAAGGAACAGAACGGGGAGAGGGAGGTGGAGCAGGAGTTACAGGAGCTGGTTCAACCGCTGGTACAGATTCAGGCACGCGTGGCGCTGGTTCAGCCACGCGTGGTGGCACTTGTTCTGGTGTTTCACTTTCATATTCTTTTACCGCCTTTTCCAATGCTGTGTCAAACACTTCAAAAAATACTTTTTCCTGCGCGGTTTTAAACCGGCTTGCATCTCTTGGCTTGTATTCGTGTTTCGGATTAAATACACCTGAATTATGTGCGTTGATTATTTCATCTTCAGAAGCACCAAATAAATCTGCAAGTTCATCGAGTGATAACGATTGTGTTGGTGTTTTACCAGGAGCACTTTCGCGCCATAATTTTACTTTGAGCACGTTTCGAGCTTCTGCACCGTCGTCTTTTCGTAATCCTTTACTATCCATATACTTGTGTGCTGTTCCACCTGTTGTAAATCCTGCTAAACTTTTTGCAATGCCATATCCAACAATATGGTCCGAATCATATCTTATTCCTTCTGCAAATTTTATTTGTTTTCGTTCACCGTCATAATAGTCTTTGCGTATTCGTTCGTATAACCGTTCGACAAGAATGTCCTGCATATCTTCAGCTGTTGTATCTTTTGGCGGCGTCGGTTCTTTGTGAAGGGGTGCCGGTGCAATTGGTTCAGGTTCACGTTCACGAATAGGCGCTGGCACCGGTACAACTATCTCGGGTGGTGCTGCCCTAGCCGGAGCTGCTGAAGCTGCTGCACGCTCCTCTCGTTCCGCCAAACGATTTCGTGTGCGTTCTGCCAGAGAATCCGTGCTCAATTCAATAACTTCAATCTGGCGATCGGATTGTTGAACATACGTGAGAAACAACGGTTGAGAAGAATCGCGCGCTTCAACATAGTGTGCTGCCTCTGAAAAAACACCGAGCGGAATGCCATTTGCTGCAACACCGACATCTTTTCCAACTGATTTTACTTCAATGGCAGTTCGTGAGATGAAACCATCAAGGCCGACGATGCCGGTCGATCCGTGGTATGTTTTGTCAGGTGTTCCGTGCAGTTGAATTTCGAGTGGCCTGCCAAGTAAGGCAGCAGTAACTTCGTCAATGGTTGTTGTGGCACTCGTTGCAGAATCAAGCGGTATAATGCCTGCCCTTCCTACCTTAAACCAGTGTTCAGCCATAAGTCCCCAGCAAGCATGTGGAGAAGAAGTGTTTAATAAGGCTTTATATGGTGGAGAATATATGAATAACCATCCTTAAAAATCAGGCATGAATCGTTTTTCCCTCAATCTCTATTTTCTTCCCCATCATCTGCTCCACCACAAATACATTCGTCTTGGTGTGGTTCGTTATCTCGCTCGTTTTTATTTCCCCGCCAAGCAATCCAAGAAGCGGAATCAAATTGTCAGCAAGGTGCTGGTCAACCGCAGCGCCGCTCTGAATTTCAGCAAGCAGTTTCTGCGCGCAGTCACTTCCCACTTCCTCTGCCCGTTTTCCTTTTTCACCCAGCACGTCAGCGCCCAGCCGAATCGGATTTTTGGCATCAATATCATTTTTGTCTTTGGAGAAAATCGCCCAGAGCGTGATGCCGCAGCCGTCGCTTGGCGTATTCACATATTCTGCTGTTATATTTATCGGGCATGACACTTTCTGACCCAGCGCGACTTTTGCACCCCGTGCCATGCGCTCGGAAACCTGCGCGTCTTGCAAGGTTGCTGAAGCGTGCGCAATTCCTTTGATGTGGATGAGGTGGTGTTGTTCTGTAAGCGCAAACGGCACACTTTTTTTCCCCTCGTCAAGCGTGGTGTGCGAATCAATCTTTATATCAACTCTGCCGGCGCCTTTTGGATAATAGCCGCGCTGCTCAAGCTTGCACATGATGTCTGCATATCTCCGAAATTGCGGCACAATAATTTCGCAGAAATAATCCCAGCTCGGGCTCCATGCAACATCAGTGCCGCCGGTTATTTTGAGGCGGAATTTTTCGCCGGAAAAGGCCAGCGGCAGAAGAAGGGATTGCATCAGCAAGGTAATTGAGCCGGCCGTGCCGATGTCCAATGACAGCGTGCGGCCTTTTAGCTTTCCCGGAACGTAGTTAATCGTGGTTGAGCCGAGTACGGCGTCATCACCATATGCATTGCACAGTTGTTCCATGGCTTTGATTGCCGTGAGGTGCTGCGCCTTCAAGCCGGGTTCGGCACGGCCCGCACGAATTTTATCAACGGTAACTGCTTTGCCCATGAGCGTTGAAATGCCGATTGCGGTTCGCACGATTTGCCCACCGCCTTCAAGATACGAGCCATCGATGGTGTTCATACCATTCGCTAACAAGGATGTTTTTATAAATTTTAGGAAAAACTATTTATATGCCACAATGTATTGTTTGTGCTATGGCATCAAAAAGAGGGAAAAGAAGGGGAACAAAGAAGCCGGCGAAACGAACAACACGGCACGCGGCAAAGAAGGCGACAAAACGAACGCAAAAACGCGTCGTTAAAAAACCCGCGAAAAAATCAAAATCATCTCCAAAAAAATCAAAATCAACACAAACGACACCAAAGCAAAAAATTGTTGGCCTTGTCACTCATTTCTATCCGCACATCAGCGTCGGGATTGTTGAAGTCAAAGCGCCGCTCAAGATTGGTGATTCTATAACCATATCCGGCCACGGCAAGAGCTTCAAGCAAAAAATAACATCGATGCAGATTGAGCACGAATCAATCAAAACCGCGCGGAAAGGCGATTTTATTGGGATTAAAACGCTCCGGCCGGTAAAGGAGAAGGATGTTGTGATGAAATAATCTTTTTATTCTTGCTTCTTAAACCATTCCACCGTCTTTTTCAGCCCATCTTTGAATGGGATTTCCGCGTGCCAGTCAAGCACCTTCTTCGCTTTTTCACTATTCAAAAAGCTGTGCCGAATATCACCCGGTCGTTCTTGGCTATGTGCCGTTGTTCCTTTTCCCACAATTTCCTTCAACATTGTTGCCAAGTGATTTACGCTTGTCTGCGCGCCGGTGCCAATGTTAAACACATCATTCTCCCCTTTGGTCAATGCAAGCACATTCGCCGCTACAATATCATCAACAAAAATATAGTCACGCGTCTGTTCGCCATCCCCGAAAATGGTGCACGGCTTTCCTGCCAACATAGCGCGAATAAAGAGCGGCACCACACCAGCTTCGCCGCCATCTTGGTGCGGCCCGTACACGTTCGCATACCGCAGAATCACAAAGGGGATTTTGTACAAATTCTGGTAACAGCGCAGGTACAATTCACTCGTCATCTTGCTGGCGCCGTACGGTGAGAGTTGGAGGAGCGCATCTTGTTCATTCAGCCCGTTTTTTCCCGGCTCTTTGTCACCGTACACCGCTGCTGATGAGGAAAAAATAATTCTTTTAACACCATTTTTTCTGGAACATTCAAGCACGTTAATGAGCCCGAGCACATTTATTTCATAATCTTTCACTGGGTCGCGCACTGAAGCCTCGGCGCTTGCCTGCGCGGCGTGATGGTTCACCACATCTGGCTTTTCTTTTTCAAAAATGCCAGTAAGTTGGGCGGCATTGCGGATGTCCGCGTGATAGAAGCGCATTCCCGTGGGCACGCGTTGTTTTTTTCCGGTGCTCAAGTCATCAACTATAGCAACATCGTGCCCTGCTGCTGCGTAGGCCTGCGCGATATGGCTGCCAATAAATCCAGCGCCTCCGGTAATAAGAATTTTCATAATGAAACCTTACGATGGTGAAGTTTTCGGTGGTTAGCGCCGCTTTTTCCGCTGTAGTCCGGTAATCTGTGCAAGTTTGGTAAATAATTTTGATGCATGTGACGCCTCGCCCATAAATGCTTTGTTCTGCTGTTCGAGCTGTTTTTTTGTCGGGAGTTCCGCATCTTCCTGCTCAAGTTCCTGCAATTCTTTTTTTGCAAGGGAAGGAATCTTCATTGCTGAATGCCGTTCAAGACTGCTTTTTCGCCTGTTTTTCATGTCTGCCCTCTTTTTCTTTTTCCTCTTTGGTATCTTTAGTGTTTAGAATGATGATATTACCCCTGCCTTTTTTAATTTTTCTTATTTTTCCTGCGGTTTCAAGCTCGGTGAGGACGAGGCTGATTTTTCCCTCTGAAAGTGGCACCTGCTTGCGGAGCTCTTTTTGCGTGGTACGGCCGTCTTGTTCCTTGATAAATTCCATGACTTGCTGTGCCACTGCGTCTTCTTCTTTTTTTATTTCATTGTCTTCATCGTTTTCGGTGCTTGTTTCTTCTGTTTCATTTTCATTATTTCCCTCATTTTCACTACTTACTTTTTTCTTTTTCCGTTCCGGACTGTTCATAAACTTATAAAAAACATAAATAACTACAAGCACAATGATTCCCGCAACACCAAAAAGGGCGTACGTGGTAAACCGCTTCTCTTCGATAAAGATGTTGTCCACATCAAGCGCGCTTTCAGCGAGAATATCATCTTCTGCGGCGAAGCTCGGAAGGAGGAACAGGTCAAACACATACGATCCGTCTTCCTTGACCACGACACGCTCTTCTGTTGTCAGGAGGGATGCATTTTCTTTGTACTGCGCGCGGATAATATACTCACCCTTGTCAACAGTAAACGCGTAGGTGCCATCGGTTGAAACCATGCGCTGCTTGGGGCTGGTGCTTATCTCGGCAACGGCTTTTTCAAGTTTTTTGAGGTCAAGATTGTAAATTGTGCCGTGGATAAGTGCCGCAGCGCTTACCATCTGAAGCGATATAAGCATAGCAAGAAGCACAAAAATTCCTATGGCGGTTATTCGCTTGGCTACCATTTTTACCCAAGGGGCTGGTCGAAGAGGGGGTATAAAAGCATTATGGTTTTCGAGCAAAATACGTCGATAATGTGGGCTTTAATCGGGTACACATAGTCAAAAAAAGCCGTAAAACAGCGTATTTTCAATTTTAAAGCTTCAGTAAAGTTTTATTCGTTTCATGCACGTTGAATAAAGTTTTATCATGAAGCTTTTGGCAAGTATCTTTATAAGCACTTTCGCCTCATATTTCCTTGGTGGTTGTTGCAGGGGCGCAATGGCCGTTGCATCACCGACCAAAAACATTCAAAAACTATTCAACCAAAACTGGAGGGATACCATGAAACAAATTAAAAGATATGGATCATTGATTGCCCTTTTTTTGATGGCCATTCTGGCCATGGCAGTGCCTATTGCTGCACGAGAACACCAAGGCCTCGGGCTTGGAATTGGCGTGCGAGCATCCGCAGCTGCACAGGCAGATACTGATGCGGCTACTACTGATATAGGTGTACCTGCTGACACTGCTGTTTCGGCAGACGTCTCCGGCATGCCTCGAATTGGCGCCCGACGTCCCTTTGCTATGCCCATTGGCATAAAAAACGCACAATGTGTGCACGCATGTATTGAATCAACTGCCCGGGCATCTTCGAGCGGCACCGTCTCCGATGACCAGCGCAGGCAATGCATGGAAAAATGCAACGCTGAAAAAAAAGCTGAAAAGGAACAGCGCAAAGAACAGCGTGACGAAAAAAAGGCATGGCACGGAAATTTTTCAGGAGCAGTGCGCGCCATTACTGGACAGCAAAAAATAATCCGCGAGGACTTCAAAGACTTCAGAAAATCAATGAAGAATGAAACATCGAATGAAACGTCCGATGAAAAACCAAGCATGACCGACGAAGAAAAGGCAAAGCTTCAGGAAGCAAAGAAAGCAATGCTCGATCAAATTGATAATCTGCGCGAGAAAAAGCAGGAACTCTTCGAATCAATTCCCGCAGCGTTCAAAACCCCTCGGCTTATTGCCCGTGGTGAAATGATGCAGCTCAACCATGCACTTGGCCGCACCCAACAGGATTATGCGGACGCGAAAAAGCTGCACGTTGAGTCACGCGCGAGAATTGAAGCACAGAAAAAGGCGTATCACGTCTGCATGCAGAACACCAAATCCGCAGTTAATGATGCTGATGCAACGCGATCCGCAGAAGCGCAGGTTGATTTCAGCCACTGCAAAGAAATAAAAAAGGAATTTTCAGGCGATGTGAAAACATTTCTCCTGAAAACAGCTGACATGGTTGTTGAATCCCTCAACAAGCTCAAATATCAAGTGAAGCTTTCCGAGGACATCACCGACGAGGCATCAGTAACACTGGTTGCGGAAATTGAACAGCGGATTATCGATGTTAAAAACGCCCGCGTTACCGTTGAAGAGCTAAAAGATGAGGCTGATAGCGTGCAGCTTAAGGCTGCGGCAAAAACAATTCGCGACGCATGGCAGGAGACCAGAGTCCTTTTCAAAAAGGACGTTGGCGTACTCATGCAGGCAAAGCTGGGCAACATTATCAACCGCATGGACCAACTCAAAGAAAAATTCAGCAAGGCACGTGACCTGCTGAAAGGCAAGGGCGCTGATGTGTCGTCTCTCGACGACATGCTCGGTTCCTTTGACGCGAAATTGAGCACAGCACGAGCAGACTATGAACAGGCCGTGACGCTTTTTGCACAGGCGCAGTCAGCAAAAAATGCAGACAGCGTGGTGAAACAGGCGCATGAGCTGGTTAAGCAGGCGCGGACTGACCTCAAATCTGCACAGGAAGAGCTTCGTAAGCTCACTGCAGAACTGAAGGTGCAGCTCCGGGCAACCGCAGAAACAGAAGCAGCTGCATCTGCACAACCTGCATCTTCAGAGGCACGCGAAAGCACTGTCTCTGCTGATGTAAATGCGCAGGCCGAGGCATCTGCTGAAGTATCTGCATCGAGCGACTAATACCAAGAATAATAAGAAATACCACCTTCCCGCGCTGTCGGTTATCCAATCCCAAACCCGGCTATGACAGCGCGGTTTTTTATTTTTTTTAGGTGGGACGTGAGTGGTTTGCTGTAGAAATAAACTAAAAAACTCAAATAGAGCAATAACAAAAAAAATGGCGGGGTGTCCTCATGAAAAAAATCCTACATATCATCGTATTAATTGCCGTTGTCTTTGCATTGTCCGGATGCGTGTTTGGGCCAAAGAAAAGCAAATTGGTGCCGGACGGGCCTGCGCAACCTCTTGGTTCAGGAGCATCTGCCCTTTCCAATTCAGCAAATACAGTCATCACTGACCATGACGAACAAGAACTGGCAGACTTGTCAAGGGAACTTGATGAGGACATCAATTTCGATGACATTGAAGAATTGACCAAATTAGATATCTGATTTTGTTTTATTTATTTTTGGTTTCATGTGCGCATAGCCACTAGGCTCTGCCGTATTTTTTTTTGAATTCGTGCAGCGGGCACGCTATCATCATCGTATAAAAAACAAAAAAATAACTACAACGAGGTGTAACTGATGGTACAAGCAAGAACGCAAGCAAGAACATTTGATGAATACGAAGAAGTTAGTGCAGTATATGAGCGCGACTATGTGGAGTGGGAATCAGAGCTGCTTCCGCTTGAAGTGCTGGCAGCAGAAGAAGGAGTGGCATTAGACCCGTGTCATCATCCGGGAAGCGATGCCCAGCCCATTCTGTTGACCAAGCGGAAAGAGCGGGAAAAAACATTCCAACCTGATGAGCTCGATGCGTTGCTCGACTCCATCGTCGCCACCAGCACGCCGATCACTGGCAAGCCAGCACCACCTGAATCATCTCACCAGCCCTACAAAGATGTTGCAACGCTGCTTTCTGAATTTCAGGCTGCGCATGACGAGCTTCGATCCTATGCATTGAGCGACTTGGCTGATGGCGCCAACCGGCAGGAGTACCAACGTGCACTCGGAACAGCGGTCGGCGTTCTTGACGGGCTCAAGCACCATTATGTCGGCCTTGCTGACACGCTAGCGGCGCTCGAAGAAGAACAGTATCGGCGAATGGAACAAAAAACCGGACATCTTGCTGAAGAACAAAAGCAGCTTGGACTGGATCGCGATATGTACGACTTGATTCGGCACGATGAAACTGCTGGAGTTGCCTGCACCAGCGGCACAGTGTTGTTTCGGGCAGAAAGCAAACTCGCTGCACAGATTGGGCAACGAACTCGCCGGATAACCACACTTGAAAAATCGTTTGCTGCAGACCGGAGCGTTAACTATGTGCTCAACAATTCCTTGGGGAGAGCGTGGACTGCCGTCGAAAGAATTGAAGATATGCAAGGCAGCATGGCCAACGGCTTTGCGCTGTATGCAGCGTTGCGCATGGCGCCCCATGAGCATGCGCTTGACCATCTTCAGCAAACGCTTGCTACGGTGCAGGCAGAAACCTATCGGGACTCACTGTCTGCTGCGCTGAGTATAATGCATGGACAAACCGTGCCGCAGCAGGCGTATCTTGGAGCAGTGCAGTAAACGCAGTAACAATGCAAGCTGAGAAACTTTTTATTTTTGTTTTATTCTTCTTTATTTTTCTATCTGGTACACATGTACTTTTTTCCCTTGAACATCAGAATACGCAAGCAACCCGCCTCTGCTGATGGCCATGGTGCGAACTGTTTCTGCATTTCCCTGATAGTTTTCGGGGTAGAAATGGCTCAAGAAAGTTCCAGGCTCTCCCCGTTCTGTTGGAAGGCGGTACGCTTTAATGCTGCCCACTTCTTCGTCGGGCATTTTCGTGAGGGCGTACAAGACACCATTATGGATCGAATGGTTCATGGGAAGGCACCTGCGCTCAATCTCTTTCGGATCGATAAGGGGGAATGGTTTTTGGCTCTCTGTTAATTGCCCTAATCTCCGATCAACCGCCATGATATTGGCTGCTTTGAAATATAACCTCTTTCCATCAATCACAATACGTGAACCATCACTCCACTCACTTGTTTTTATGCCACCTGACCAGGGGTGGTATCTGATGGGCGTTCCAATAATTTGCTGTCCATTTGATGCAGCAATAATATTATTGTGGCTCCGTTCTATCGCATTGTTTGGGCTGAGATTAAAATAGAAAACTCCATCTTGTTCAGTAACCTGGCTAATCTCTCGTGGATATTGAAGTATATCTTCTGCTTTGAGCAGTTGTATTGCGCGGTTAAATTTGTCCTCTGTTTCCGTTATCTCCTGAAGATTAGGAGTGTATCGCTTGACCATCTTATTCTGTCGCGCATTAGCGCCAACAACATACAATGTGCCATCGCTTCCAATGCTGAGGCTGCCTTCGAAACTGGTCGTACCTACAGCACCATCAAAGAGTGCTTTCATCCCGGTCTCTATTGTGCGTCCTGAATACGTTGGAAGGGTATCCGTTCTGATGAGGTAGAGCACCATATCTGCATATTCATGCTGTCGGATGTCATCTTCACTATCTTCTGGCTTTACCAGTACTGCAAGTCTTTGGTCAGATAAAAATGCAAGCGCTAATGGTGTAAATTCTGACAAAGTAAAGTCAATGGTCTTATCAGAAAGCAACTTTGGTGGCGACGTGAGGTTGCGTGTGCGTAATTGTGCATCGAAAGCTTCATGGCGTTTCAATCTTTTCCCTTGTCCTTCTTTTGCTCGATGATATTCGTCTCTCACGCCATCAATGCCCTCTCCGCGGCCGGTAACACCACCGTCGTCTCGCGTCATAAAACCGAACTCTGATTCAAACATCCCTCTGAAATATCCGACACCGGAATCGCGTGCGAGCAGTTTTTCACGAACCTCTTGTACTGGCAGCTCGTGCCCGCGTGCTTTGACCAACCCAAAGAGAATCGTACTATCGAGCCACGCGTTTAAATCACTCTCTCCGCCCTCATTCTCCAATCCCCTTTCAGCAGTCAGAACGCCGTACTCACGCGGAGATAGGGTCATCATCTTTAGTGCAGCTTCTTCGAGTTGAGAAACATCAACATGGCGAACATCTATATCAACTAAGTGTGCAACTCGGTCTAATGCAGCTTCTTCTTTTCTAATATGATAATCTAACACATGGGCTAAATCTCGATCTAATATCCCCCTCCTCGTGAGGTCATCAAAATTTTGGTACATAAGGGCAGGCAGTTCCTGCGCAGTGACTGGGCGTTCCATTGCTGCACTAAGTGCAGGGAGCAGGTCATCAAGTCTTTTTTTGCGGAGTTCTGTATCCTTAAACTGGTTTCCATACTCAACGATTGCTTTTCGCATTCGAGTGATATCTTCATACGTAACCATGTCTCTAAGAATCCTGCTCTTTTATTTAAAGATATATGGTTTCTATTTGATATATGCTCACTCTTTATCACCGACTACCTACCGCACACCACCGACAGCCGATTACACAACCCACATCTTTCCTTTGTGGTGCACCACATTGACTTTTTTCCCGATGGGGAGCGGGCCGAGGCGAACATTTGAGATGCGCATGGGCTGGTAGGTTTCAGGGTCCATCACTTCGCCGAAGGGCTTGTTCTTAATCACCGTCGCGAGCAAGGGCTCGACTTTTTCTGCCTTCATCAGTGTGCCTGATTTGGTGCTGGTGCTGGTATTTTTTTCAAAATCAAAATACACAATCTGCTTGCCGCGCCGCAGGAGTTTCATAAGCACGCCATCCAGCAAAAACGCGTCGCCTTCTTTCAGCGGCATTGGTTCAAAATAGATGTTCAGCCGGTACACATCTTTGCTGGTGAATTTGTCCAGCGTAAAGATTCGCACGCTGCTTTTCAGCACGCCGCCGAATTTCTTGTGCAGCAGCACCCCAATTTTTTTGAGAAACGCCTGTTTGGTAATGTAAAAATCCATGCCGTTCTGCACGCGCAGTTCAGTAGTCGCCTGCGCTCCTTTTCCTTTTTCAAGGTCGAGTTTTTTCCGGATGTACGCGTACACATCTTCCGGCGCTTTTCGTATCTGCAAAATTCCTTCAAAGTATTGCGTGCCGCTCTTGCCGCAGTGGTTGCAGATGGTTAAAAAAATCGCGAGCGGTGTAAGGTGGGGCATTTCTTCGCCTTTACGCTGTATCCCCACTTGTATTTCTATTTCAAGTCCGGGTTTGGGGCTTGCATATGCTTCCTTGAGCCGCTCGAGTTCATGTTCAGGAATAATCACTTTGCCGGTCTCCTGTTTCTTCTGCTTTGCCATCCCTTTTCCAACTGCTTCGCGTATGATTTCACGGAAACCCTTAAAGGCGAGCCAGGTGTTTTTGCGTTTGTACCTGCGGCAGTGCACGCAAATATCAAGCCGTGTTTCTAATGGCTCGAGCGGGTTTTCTCGGTGTGCGCACGCAGCGCAGAGCTCGCCTTCAATGTCCTTTTTTCCGCAGCGCGGGCAGAAGTGGGGTCTCATTCTTCTGCGCAGGAAGCAAACCTTTTTAAATCTTTGTTTATAAGCCAATCCCATGAACCGCGCACAACTGGGCACATTTCTCAAAAGGGCATGGCGCTTTCTCTGGCACGACGAATCGGTCTGGAGCTGGGTTGCCAATGTGGTCATCGCCTTTGTGCTTATCAAATTCGTTGTCTATCCTGGCCTTGGCTGGCTTCTCGGCACGCCGTTTCCTATCGTCGCTGTCGTGTCCGGCAGCATGGAACATCGCGGCGGATTTGACACCTGGTGGGCAGACCATGAAAAATTTTATGAACAGCATGGCATTGCCAACGATGTTTTCAAAACATTCCCCTTTTCCAATGGCTTCAACAAAGGCGACATTATGATACTGCGCGGGCTGAAAAAAGAAAATATTAAAAAAGGGACGGTGATTGTCTTTCACACATCACGGCTTTCTGAGCCGGTGATTCACCGTATTGTGGAAGTCGGCGATACCGGCTCCACAGTTACCACCAAAGGTGACTTCAACAGCCAAAGCCACTCATTTGAGCAGGACATTCCTCTCAACCAAATCATTGGCGAGGCAGTTGTCAAAATTCCTTATCTCGGATACATCAAAATTTGGTTTGTGCAATTGCTCAACGCCATCGGCGTTGGCTCTTCATAACCACCTACCCTAACCACCTAATCATCAAGCAACGGAGGCACTACTATGTTTTGTCCAAAATGCGGCGGTATGCTGATGCCGAAAAAAGACGGTAATCGGCGCATTCTCGTCTGCAGCTGCGGCTTCAAGGACGTGAAAGCAGAAGAAACCCTCATCACTGAAATTAAGCGCGAATCAAAAAGCGTTGAAATAGTTGACATTGACCAGTCAGAGACCCAGTCTCTGCCAGTTACCGACGCGAAGTGCCCACAATGCGGCCATGAAAAAGCGCACTACTGGATGGTTCAAACCCGCGCGTCTGACGAGCCGGAAACAAAATTCCACCGCTGCAAATCCTGCAAGCACGTCTGGCGGGACTATAGTTAGGCGTTGGGTGTTGGCTTTCGGTATTTTGGCGTTGGGTGTTTGGTATCTGGTCGGGGTGACTGATGGATTTTTTTCCGTACCTTTCTGACAAAAAATCGGTTTCAATTATCGTCCGCCCACGGGCTCCAGAAACAAAAATAATGAAATGGGACACTGAAAAAAATGCGTTGCGCGTTGATGTTGCCGCACCGCCGGAAGACAACAAGGCGAACCGAGAGATTATCAAATTCTTTTCCAAGCTGACGAAGAAAAAAGTCACCATACTCACTGGTTTGACGAGTAAAAAGAAAGTACTTCGTATTGCATAACGATTCTCCACAACCACAAACTTTTTTAATAGTTGTTTCTCTTGTTGGTCTATTCTTTTTTCGAGGTTTTGCAATGGCTGAAGAACAGGTGATGGATCACGGAAAAGACTATTTTATTCTCGCACGTAAATTTGCAACGGTGTGCACACTCGCTGAACTGGTGAGTCGGCGAAAGAGAGATGGGGATGCGCGCGCTTCGTATTTCTGGCTTGCGAATTTTGTGGTGTACGACCCCGGCAGCGCCGAAGAAGACAGCCCATATCTCACCGTCTGTGGTGATGGCCATCTCAATCCGTTTAAAAAAATGACTCATCGGTCCGAGTTTGAAGAACATCTATCTGGTGGCGAATATCCACTCACTCCCGAGCTTGATCATACAGTCAAAGAAGCTCTTGTTCGCGGAACAGCGGTTCGCATTTCGTACGCAGGGCTGAGCAATTCTGGTGGGCCGCGCCTTGAGTTGCCGTCTAAAAACAATACCACCTACCTCATCATTAATCCCCTCGAACTTGTTCGTTTCCAAGAACATCGGCCTTATTTCAATGAGTCCCAGCGTGCTCTGCTTACTGCCCTGTATGGTGCTCCTCAAGACCACGGCAGAATGTTGATGGATGCAGGCGGCCGGAACACTGCAATCATCATGCTCGCTGAACCATATGTGCGCGAACAGCCGCACCCCTTTGTGCGCGCGTGCTGGACCAACACGGTGGACGCGGGTTCGCTTGTTGAGCTCTGTGAGAACTTCAAAGAAAATGATGGTTTCATTCTTGGTGTGCTTCGTTAAATACAACTACCGCATACTTAAAATTCAAATTTTTTATCCTGCTCTCCTTGTGCTGCTTCTCCTTCTTCAAACAAATATTTTTTCTTGTGCGGCAATTTCTGTTTCAGTTTTTCAACAAGTGTCTTGCTTTTCTGGCGGACGAAACTCAATGCGTCACTCGCAATGCCCAAACTGCCGATGCTCGTTTTCAGGCGCGCTGCAGAGTCGCTGTCAAGATGCGTTATTTTCCGGTAGCTGAAACTCCCCAGCCCAAGTGCACCGAGCGTGAGAAGGGTGAGAATCGAGCCCAGTCCAAACATGCTAAACTCTCCGTCCTCTTTGACAAATCCAAGCGCTTTTCCAACGCCGGCGATGCGGCCGGTTAGCAGATCGTTGGATACCGTTTCTGTTTGTTCTGCTGTTGCAGCGCCGGTCACACCATCTCCTCCTGCTGTTTCTGATTCAGTTGCTGACTCGAACGATGATTCTGATTCTTGCGCAGCAGCTTCACCATCTGATGATGTTTCACTCGTCGTGCCGATACTGCTTATCGATGCAGGTGCTGATGCGGGCAGGGTGCTTGCCGGTCTGCTCTGCTGCTGACTCTGTGTTGGCCCGCCACCGCCTCCTCCGCCGCCACCGGCTGCTCCTCCTCCTGTGCTTCCTGTTCCAGTATTTCCCGTGCTACTTGTATTCGGGGCGCTCAGTGAGATATTAAGTATGCCTTCTTCTGAAAGCTTGGTGAAGAGCACACCATCGCAGGTTGCATTGTACCGATACAGCCCTTCTGCGGTAAAACTCTGCACACGTTCATAGCGATTGCTTGCTGCATTGAACGCTGCAATACTCGTGTCGTTGTTGACCGTTAAGAAACAAACCGCATCAGTAATCACCTCATTTGACGTCGAATTGCGGTAATTCAGCTGCATCGTCACCGTCTGATTTGGCTGTTTTGGCGAATCACTGCTCAACACAACCCCCGCATTTGGCTCAACGGTGAAGCTGCTGAAATGGTTGGCGGTAAAGCTGACAGCGTTGTCCGTGCATACCACATTAATGCAGGCCGTGCTGCTATTTTCGCTGCATACGAATCCTGCTGCGCGCACTTTGTCAGCGGCCGTGTACACTGCTTCTGCGGCGACAATCTTTGTTGGGCACGTCACATTTTTTATGGTCACGCGAGCTGTGTTGTTATATTCACTGCCAAGCATCGTTGTATTAACGCTGACCAGCCGATCGCTCAATCGTATCGCATTGTCAAAATCCCTGCCGCGTGCGTCCTTGCCGCCGGTAAAATTGACCGAGCCGCGCTCTTTTTTCTCGATGAAAAGGTCTGAACCATTTGCGAGATTTGGCGCTGCGTTGAAGTTCGTAGTGTTGCCGTCAAATGTTGCAACGGAAGGAAGTTGGCTCAACACCATAGTAAGCGCGGTGCTCATTGTTTGGCTGAGATTGATTATTTTGTTTTGTTTTGTATACGTTCCCGCCTCAACCGTGACGGTGTGCGGCGTCAGAATATCATTCACTGCTCCGTATACTCCTTCGACGAGCAGGAAGTTCATTGCACTTACATTTTTTGTGGTGATGGTTGAGCCATTCTGAAGAGTTATAGTCATATTCGTCAGGAGCGGCTGGCTGTTGTTATTCGTTGTGTTCACGGAAAGGTACCAGTCCAGTTCAACGCTTGTCGTGGTGTTTGCCTCAATTGTTTTCGACGTGGTTGTTGTGTTAATCAGCTGGTTTCGCCCGCCAAACCCTTTCATGCCCAGCGCGCCGTTTGTTGCAGAATCATTCACCTGTGCATTCGCCGCGCCATCAAACAATATGCCCGTCGAGAAATTCGTGAGCGTGCACGATTTCACGCGCGCGTTGTTGGTGGTCATCGCCATCCCTGTTCCCACATTCGTATTCTTGCTGACGAATGAAAATCCGTCGCAATCAAGTGTGATGTTGTCTGCTGAAAGCGTCATACAGGTTCCATTTCCTCCATACTCAAGCGACGCATTCATCAGAATGTTTCGGTTTGGTTTGGTATACTGTTTGCACGCCGCCACAAACGGATATATCGTTATCGTATCCTGCGCAGCAGCAGGAGTTGTATCCGACGCACTGCATGACCCGTTCCAGTCAATGCTTTTTTCTGTCGTGAAAAACGTGGTGTACTCGTAATATGATGATGTTGCATTGTATACCATAGCATGAGACACATTTTCGATGGTAATCGTGCAGTTTGCGTTTCCCACAATAGGCGCGCCGGTCGTATTCGTATAATTTGCAAAGAAGGTTATGTCGTCATCAACCGTGCTGTTTTTGCTGCCGCGCTGCGCATCATTGTCGTCAAAAATAGTCAGCACCGCGCTTGCGCTTGTGGTGAAGTTTCCATAAGCGTCAAAGTTTGTGACGTTAAAGGTGGTATTGTCTCCTGATGAGCTCATAACCATACAACTGGCACATTTTTTTCCATCGTCAAAAATAAATCCATTAAGCACTGGCGGATTTTTCATCGTGACAACAGCCGTTGCATTAAGGCGCGGCTCGCGTGAGATGTTGATAATAATGTTTCCCGGCTTGATACTGATTGACTCGTTGAGATTCATTTTCACAAAATTAACCGCGCCGGGATAGGCAACCAGCCCATCGCCATTTCCAATTTGCGCGCCGGCCAGCATTTCAAGATTTTCCAGCGTTTGCGCAGCGAAGTTTGTTGTCGCTGAATTGTTGAACTGGCTGTATTTGATCGGCTCTTGAATTGTTTGAACCAGCTCAAGCGCGTCAATGCGCAGGAACGTGAGGCCGGTGCCTGCATCAGCTATTTTTTTCCCCGTGTTTCTCAACAGCACACGCAGTTCATCAACACGCAGAATACGATTCTGGAACTGCTGTGAGAATTGGTTTGCGAGCGCAACAAGTCCGGCAACATGCGGTGTTGCCATGCTGGTGCCTGACAACGTGGTGTACCGATTGTTGTTGCATACTTGTCCGCTTCCGCCGGCAGGGCAGTTTTGCTGTGCCGTTGAATTTATCGATGAGCCCGGCGCGAGAACATCAAGAAGGATATTTCGATTGGTGAATGCTGAAATTGCGTCTGCTTTTGTCGTCGAGCCAACCGCCGTGACATTGGAAAGGCATGCCGGAAGCGCAATGCCACCCGTGTTGGCGCTGTTGCCTGACGCCGCGAGCATCATAATGCCCTGTCCATACGCCGTGTTCGCCGCGTCAGTGAACGCAAGAGTTTGTCCATTTGCATCACAGCTTGCGGCGTCGCTGAAGATGCCCGTGCCCAAGCTCATGGTGATGACATCAATGCTGTAATTGTTTTTGTTTGCAATACAAAAATCAATCCCTTTGAGAATATTCGAGAGATCCGTGCTGCTGTCCTTGCCAAATACTTTGACCGCGACAATGCCTGCGTTTTTTGCCACACCCACCAGATTATTTCCTCCTGCTGTGGCCGGAGCGTTTGCCGCCACAATGCCGGCAACATGGGTGCCATGGCCGTTTTCATCGGTTGCGTTGCCAAACAGTTCGGTCTGATTATTTGGGCAGCACGCCGAGCCGTTGTTAGTACAATAACAGTATTGCGCAACAATATTGTTCTTCAGGTCAGGGTGAGTCGGGTCAATGCCCGTGTCAAGTACGCATACACCTCTCCCTGTCCCGGTGATGTTTGCCCCTCCCACCACTAATTGGTGCACCGTGGTTGCTTTGATAAGCGGTACGCTTTGCTCAAGCAGCAGGTGCATTTTCGTGTCAGGAATGATTGCCGCAACGTTAGGATTGTTCTGCAATTCAGCCAGCGTGTCCTTTGGCACGGTCGCAGCAATCATATTAAGCATTTCAAATGTTTCAATATTTTTTACGCCCGGGGCATCGAGCGAGTCGCTGATGACGCTGTCTTGTTTTTCACGAACACCCTCTTGTACTGTTGCGAGTGACATTCCTGCTGTGGAAGCAGTCTCTTTGAGTACAATAATCACATCATTGGTTTGCTGGGGGACGAGGTTCACCGCAGTGTCTTCAGCGGTGCTTCCAGCGGTAAAAAGAGCCAGACTAATAAGTACAGTAAAAAGAACTACCATCCTCTTTTTTTGAATGTCCATCACCTTCATTTACTGCCTCGTTCGGCAGGGAATATGTATCCTTTTTCTTTTATAAATCTTGTGAAGATAGGTTTATATATGGCCACCTGTCCCGCTCCACTATGCGACCTGAACTTGAAACAAAAACCCTCGTTAACCGGTTAAAAGATACTGACATTGGCAAGGCAGGAGTATCCCGCCCTGAATGTCAACGCATGATAGCAGATGTTGTGCGTGAATACGTTGAAACAGCGTATGCAGTGACTAGTACAGTCATTGCACGGGCGCTTGAGGAATTACGCAACAATGCTGATTACCGCGCTGAAGGAAGAACCCCATTCTGGACACGCTCCGCCACTGACTGGGACCTCTCTCGTTTTACCAGTGCACAACGAAATCCCTATCTCACCGTAGTGCCGCATAAAAAAATTGGCGATGCTGCACGCTATTTTATTCAGAAAAAAAATCCAGGTATCTCAGTTGATATCAGCTGGTCAAAAGACCATGCCAGCGCTTTTGCGCAACAGCTCATTTATTATCGGGATGATACTGCGTTAGAACTATACATCAACAAACATTTCAGGCCAAAACGCATAATCTACCAATTTCGCGAGAGTTAGTTAGCTGTCGTTACATTCTCGGCTGCTGCTGGCTCATGCAGTGAATCGTGCCAAAGCCGAACACGACGTGGTAGCAGTTGATGCCGACTACTTTTCGCTGCGGGAATTGTTCCTGAATAATCCTCAGCGCTTTCTCATCATTCTTGTGCCCAAAAATAGGCACGAGCACAACCGTATTGCCGATGTAGAAATTCGCATAGCTTGCCGGCACCCTTCCTTTGTCATCGCCCACCACACCGGGCATGGGCAGTTTGATGACCGTAAGTTTTTTCCCATCCTGATCCGTTTCTTTGCATAGAATGTCATAATTTTCTTTCAGCATCGGATAATTTTCATCGTTGGCATCATCTTCATACGCGCATAGCACTGTTGTGGGGTTTACAAACCGCGCAAGGTCATCAACGTGGCCATCGGTGTCATCACCCACAATGCCTTCATTGAGCCAGATAATTTTTTTGACGCCCAAAAAATCCTTCAGATACTGCTCAATCTGCTGTTTTGAAAGCTGTGGATTCCTATTTTTGTTAAGCAGGCACTGTGCCGAGGTCAGCAGCGTTCCCTTACCGTTGACATCGATTGAGCCGCCTTCGAGCACAATGCCGGGCGCGAACCGCTCAATCTTCATTGTTTCGTTAATCCATTCGGGAATGTGAGAATCTTTGAGCAGTTCTTCGTACTTGTTGCCCCACGCGTTGAAAATCCAGTGCGTCATGGCGAGCTTTTTTTCTTTTTTATTCACCACAAAGATTGGGCCGTAGTCACGAAACCAGACATCGGCATACTCATGGACATGGAGCGTTATTTTTGAGAAATTGCATTTTTTCTTTTCAAGCGCCGCCATCACTTTTTTCTTCATCGCTTCATTTTTGACGAGTAAATTCACCTGTTCACTGGAATGAACTGCTGCAATAATCTCTGCCATGGCCTTTTCTGCCTCCGGCATATTCGGAAACGTAAGTGGGTCATGCGGCCACGAGAGCCAGATAGCATCGTGCGGTTCCCATTCTGCGGGCATCTGATAACCGAGCTGAGAAGGCGTTTTCATTGTCTCACTTTTTACACAAACGTCCATACGTTTCCGGCCGGCGGTTGCGCATGAATCCCCATGCGTCGCGGATGTCCTTGTTTTTGCTGGTATCAACATCAACAATCAGAATTTCTTCCTTGTCGCCGGCGCGCTGAATCACATTGCCAAATGCGTCGCATACAAATGAGCCGCCCCAGAAATGCAGTTCATTTTCTTCGCCAACACGGTTGACCGCAGCGACAATGACACTGTTTGCAATGGCGTGGCTGCGCTGGATGGTTTCCCACGCATCGTGCCACTCACCCTCATGTGCTTCATGGTTTTTGATAGTGCCGATTGCCGTGGGGTAGAAAATAATTTCAGCGCCGTTGAGCGCGCATACCCGTGCCGCTTCAGGAAACCACTGGTCGTAACATATCAGGACAGAAAAGGTGGCATACTTTGTTTTGTAAACAATATACTCGTCGCTACTTTCCTTGAAATAGTCCTTTTCATAAAACAGCGGGTCGTGGGGGATGTGGTGCTTGCGGTAGGTGTCGAGCTGTTTTCCGTCGGCGTCAAACACCAGCGCAGAATTGTACTCTGTTTTTCCTTTTTTTTCATAGAATGGCACAACAAGCACCACTTTTAATTCATCTGCAAGCGCAGAAAACCGTTCACTGAACTGGTTTGGAATGGATTCAGCCAGCGCCGAAAAATCTTTTTTTTGTTCGCGCGGAAAATAGCGCGTCGCGAACAGTTCCTGCAGGCAGATGATTTTGGCACCTTTCTTCGCTGCAGCCCTAATTTTTTCAATAGTTTTCTGTATGTTTTCGGGCTTGCTTTCACCGGCAGCACTTTGAATGAGGCCAATGGTTACGTTGGTCATGGTTCATCTAATAAAAAAAGAAGAAGTATTTAAAGGTAGCTGCTCGTCACTGCTACTCAACCATCCCTTCACAGGTAAATTTGAGTTCAGTGTACAAACCAACCGTGTTTCCAGCGAGCTTGTTGACCAGTTCTTTTTGCCAGTACGTCTTTCCCTTAAGGAGTTTTTCCTTGACCGTGCATGTTGCCTTCTGGCCAGGCTTGAGCACTTCAGTGCCACATTCTTTTTGTGGTTCAGTTACCCGGTTGCTGTTCAGTTGGATTCTCATAGCATCTTTTTCAGTGACCTCTTCAACGCCGATGCGGGTGAGCTGATATTCTTTTTTGCCCTTGTTTTCAATCGTAAACGTTACCATTGACTCTCCGTCGGGGAATAGTTTTCCGCAGACCACATTTGAGAACCATGATGTTTTCTCCTCTTTCTTTTGAACGTCAGCAGCGCTGCCGATAACTGTTTTTTCAGAAACAGTTACGCTGTTTGGTTGGGAGTATTCAGGAGCGAGTTGTGGTTTTTCTTGCTGTTCTTGTTTGTTTTCACCTGCTATTACTTCTGGCTGTTCAGCTGCTTGCGCTGCCGGTTCTTGAGCATCTGCCATTGCAGGCTCTTGATCTTCTGGGCTTTCCAGTTGTGCAGTCACTTCAGGAGCGGTTTGTTGTTGGGTGCGGGCGCAGCCGCTCAAGGCAATAACTCCAACAAGAATCAGGACAAAGAGCATTTGTTTCATAGGTACACCTTTTTTATGTTCGGCATTTAAAATCAGTTTGCGTTGAGACAAATCTCGAACGTGCTTCAACGCTGTTAATCATTTCTTGCTTTTCCTTGATAAATTTGTGTGTTTCAGGATAGCGTAGGCTTGCTGGGCAGCGGTTACATTCAAGCGTTTGGCCAGCCTTGACAATCATCGTGCCACAGCAGGCGTTAATCTGCTCATTCGTGAGCCGGTTGCCATTTATTGCTAATTTTATGGGCACATTGGTTGCTTCGTCGGCTCCAATTCGGGAGTATGCATTGGCCCACGTGAGATTGTATTCACGATTGTCATTATTGGTGAAACGGAAGGAAAGCGCATCTTCATGTTTCGTGCCGGTGCCAAACGTTCCCTGTTTTTCACCAGTGTACCGTTCACATTGCAAGCCGGCAAACCAGCTTTTTTCCTCGGTTTTTCGGGTGTCGCGCGTTTCGCCGAGTACTGTTTCCTGTTTTGTTACTTCAACATTTGTTTCAAGCTGGGCAAGTGCAGATGCTGGTTTTGGGTCAAGCACAGAATTGCCCGTGAGGCCGGTGCCTGCTGCAGAATCAGCATTTTCTGGTGCAGTTTCAGATTCTGGCACTGCGGCTGGTGCTGCTTCTGCAGTTTCTTCAGGTGCAGTTGCATCTGGTTGTGATGGCTCTTGCTGTTCTGGCTTTATTTCCTGTTTTGAACATCCTGCAAGACTCAACATCAATATACTTATAGCAAAAAGGACAGAGAATATGTGCATTGTTCTCATAGCGATTGCCACCTCACATGGGTATACATCAATTGATGCGAAATAGTATATAAATATTGTGCATTTTGAAACAGCTTATTTGAGGGGAATACTCTCTGATTTTATCTGATTTCTCTCGCTCTCATCTGAAGAAATACGACCAAATAACGAGAATAGCCAGTGCAATCGTGCTAATCTTCCAGAGAATGTCACTCTTTATCTCGACAAACTCATCTTCTGCCGGTACTGTTGCCGTCGATGTGCTGTTTTTTGCTTCTTTTTGTTTCTTTTCTTCCGGTTCGTTGCGTTCTTGTATCTCTACTATTTTTGAAATCCGCGCTGGCTTTGGTGCAGGCTTTACTGCCGCTGCTTTTATTGTTTTTTTTGCCGGCGCTGCGCGCGTTTTTGCTTTTTGCTCTTTTTCTTTTTTCTGGCTTTGCTGCTTTTGTTCAGTTTTTTGCTTTTGTTTTTTGGGCGCCGGCGCAGGTTCGTGTACTGATGCTCTTGATTCGCCTGATTCTGATTCTCCCGCTACCTTTCTGACGCTTTCTGCAATAGAATACATTGGGTCACTGGTGCCGGTGCCAGCGCTGGATGCGTATTCGCTTTGGTAGATACCCGTCTTATCAGCCATATTCATAAGCATTGGCCTGTTTTTTTATAAAGTTTGTTGTCCTCGAATATCCGTATCTATCTCCCCCTCTATTATTCCAAACAGAATAAACTGGGCAATAACCTTTTTAAAAACCTGCTTCAGTGAATCGAATCATGGCACGAAAATACCTTTTCACCAGCGAAAGTGTCAGCGAAGGACACCCGGACAAACTCTGCGACCAGATTTCAGACGCGATTCTCGACGCCATCCTCGCCAAGGATCCCAACGGCCGCGTCGCGGTTGAGTGCCTCGTCAAGACCGGCTTTGTCGTTGTCGCCGGCGAAGTGACCACGACCGCGTATGTTGATATTCAAAGCATTGTGCGCAGCGTCATCTGCGAAGCAGGCTACGACCGCCATGATTTGGGATTTGAAGGCCAGACGTGCGGTGTTCTTGTCGCGCTTTCAGAACAATCACCTGACATCGCGCAGGGCGTTGATGAGCGTTCTGCAACGGGAAAAGAAACTGCCGAACAAGGCGCCGGCGACCAAGGATTAATGTTTGGCTATGCCACTAATGAAACCCCTGAATTCATGCCGCTGCCCATTAGCACCGCGCACAAGCTTCTCTTAAAACTGCGCGACCTTCGCAAAACACATGTGCTTCCGTACCTTCGGCCTGACGCAAAAAGCCAAGTCACGGTTGAGTATGACGGTGGAAAACCCGTGCGTATTCACACCGTTGTTTTGTCCGCTCACCATTCGCCTGATGTTACGCACGCGCAGATAAAAAAAGACCTCATCGAACACGTCATCAAGCCGGTGTGCGGAAACTACCTCGACGATTCAACCATCTATCACGTTAATCCAACCGGAAAATTTGTGGTCGGCGGGCCGGTTGCCGACGCAGGCCTTACCGGCAGAAAAATAATTGTTGACACCTATGGCGGCCACGGTAGCCACGGCGGCGGCGCATTTTCCGGAAAGGACCCCAGTAAAGTTGACCGGTCCGGGGCATACGCCGCGCGCTACATTGCAAAAAACATTGTCGCCGCGGGACTCGCCGACAAATGCGAAGTCCAGCTTGCGTACGCCATCGGCGTTGCCGCTCCTGTTTCCATTTTGGTCAACTGCTTTGGCACCAACAGGGTTTCGGAAGAGAAACTTTCTGAACTGGTGAGAACCCACTTTCCCATCAAGCCCGCTGACATTATTTCTCATTTGAAACTCCGCAGGCCCATTTTCAGAAAAACAGCAAGCTACGGCCACTTTGGCAGGGACGACCCTGATTTCACGTGGGAAAAACTGGACAAGGTTGACGCGCTGAAACAGGACGCGGGGCCGCTGCATGCTCCTGAACATACAGGGAAAGATGTGGCGCTGGATTGAATTGGTTGATATGGCTGCTCTTCGTAATTCTAACAAGAATCTTAACTCAAACAAAGCTACGGGAAGGAAAATAGTCTGGTTCTTGGGGGCAGGAGCTTCTCGAGGTGCTGGTGCCGCACTGCGGGTCGGCGGGTCGGGAGGTACAATTAAAATTCCAATTCAAGCCGACTTTTGGGACGTTGTTCTAAGGTATGGATCTAAAAAGGATGCTGACAAAATACAATCTTTTTTATTTAGATATTTTGCAGGTTATGATAGGACACCTGCGCGTAGTAATCGAAAAGAACGAAGAGAAGTATTGAAAAATATTGATGTCGAAGAAGTTTTTACTTTTTTGAGTGAGAGAATCAAAACCAAGCAAATTCCTGACTCTTTAAAAACTTATTTTACGGAAATTCAGTCAAAACTAATACGCACGGTGACAAAAACCCTTCGTAAATTCGAACCAAATGCCCAAACTAAGAAAACCTATGCCACCTTCTCTAAAAATCTTCTGCGAACAAGAGACGCTGTTGTATCTTTTAATTACGATACTATCTTCGAATATTCTTTGCCAAAAAACAAACCCTTCTTTTATCAGGATGTTTCGAAAAAAACTAAATTTTATGCTGTTTTCAAGCCGCATGGTTCTATAAACTGGAAGATGGGGGAAAACAAAAAACTTGAAGTTGACGATTATGTTGACGAACCCGAACTAATCCCTCCAACACATCTAAAATTTATCGGAGAACAAATTGACCCAATAAAACTGCTTTGGAAAAAAATGGAAATTCAAATGCAAGCAGCCAAAACTTTTGTTTTTATAGGTTATTCATTTCCTGATGCTGATTTCTACTTTTCTTCTGTTATGCGATCTGTTTTAACAAAAACTAAAAGAAATGTTAAAATAATCCTTGTTGACCCCGATGCTCAGCGATTGTCAGAAAAGTTTGGTAAACGTTTCTCAATAACTCAAAACAGGATTCTAAAATATTTTGATTTATCACAACTTCTTCAAATTAAGCGTAAGACATTATAGTTCGGTCATTTCAGATAAGTCCGCTTTTGAATTTATTTTTCTGCCTTTTAATCCCGCCAAAACTATCTTTACCAATACGTTCCCTTCCTCTAACTGTATTCGTTTAGGTCTCATTTGATCTATCTCACCGAAAGCTTTATATATACATATACATTAATACTCTCTATGTCGAAACTTATCAGCGTCTCGGATGATGTGTACACAACCCTTAAAGAGATGAAGGGTGAGGAAAGCTATTCTGTTGCCATAAGAAAACTCTTTACCCCTAAGTCGAATAAAGAGAAGATACTCAGTTTTTACGGGAAAGGTGGGATTGACAAAGAAATGATAAAAGAGGTTCAAAAATCATGGAAACAGTGGTCAGAAAAATATGTTTAGATTCTGATGTTGTTATCTCTTTATTGAACAAAGATGAACCTACCTATGTTTCTCTTCAAAAACTTAATGCAACCTTTTGCATCACCGCAATAACCTCATTTGAAATATGGTGTGGAAAGAACAAACCAGAGACCGTCTTTGAAATCCTCGAGTCCTTTCACACGCTCGACTTTGATACTCATGCAGGCCGCCTTGCGGGCGACATTTTTCGAAAACTCAAAGAACAAGGACGGCTTATCGAAATGCGGGATATTTTCATTGGCGCAATATGCATCAAAAATAATATGGAACTGTTCACCCTCAACAAAAAACATTTTGAGCGGCTAAAAGAATTTGGCTTAATTCTAGTATAAGGCTATTATCTCATTCCCATCACTCGCTCTGCTTGAGCAATCGCATAGTTTCTAAGATACCGTTCTGCTTGTTTCGATGCATTCGCAGGCAAGTTTCTTCCCCGCATGATATGCTCGTCAAGAGCTGCATAATCATGGCTGCGTACATAGAATTCAACTGCTTTTCTCACGGCACGGAGCCGGAGATTGTCAGGCAATACGTCTGCGCGCGCTATCCATAAAAAATCAGATGCGTGGGGCTTCTGCGGCCACGTTTGTGAAAGCAGGTAGCTGATGCCGTATGCTTTCATTTCTGGGGAGAGATCATCGTGGTCCAAAATAGTAAGCCGTATATTGCTATATGAATCCCGATCTTTTTGAAACCGAATAAAATCACTCAATGCTTTTTTTCGCAGCGTTTCTGGAAGCGCAGTGTCTGCAATAAACGCTACGACCTGATCTCTATACCTCAAATGTTCATTCTGTCTAATCCATGTTGATGCAACACTGGTGGCTTTTTCACGCGCTTTTTTTCGTACTTCTTTTGGAAGGAATCTTTCATTTGCCATACATTTGAGTGCAAGATACTCATTCTCTCGGGTATGTTCTTCTATTGCTTTTTCTGCAGCGGGGCCAAGAGCGGCTCGTATCTGTATGCGATGGGGAGCAGGGATTCTTTTGTTTGTTCTACTCTCTTCATACAAATGTTCATACGAGCCCTGTTCAACACAGTTGGTTATATACGCTGATAGCGCAGCATCCATCCCTGCTTCTGCTGCATGCCGTACTTCATCAGGAACTTTACGGTTGTGGGAAAGTGCCAGGACTTCAATATAATTTCCTTTTTCCACATCGAACTCAACAAGATTTTTTCCTGCAGCAACACGAGTTTCATCAGGAGCATATTTGTTTTGGACGAGATTGAGAAGACGATACTGTCCTCCGTCTCCTCCGCGCGCCACATACAATTCGATCAGCTTTTCCCCGGCGGCACGGCGAATGTCATCGGGAAGTGTTGTATCTAGTGCCAGAACTTCTAATTCACCGGTATCTTTTTTTTGCAGTACTTTTCGCGCCGCAGCGGGAAGGTGTTTTTCTGCATCTTCTGGTATTCCTGCTGGAAGAGAATCTCTATTCTCCTCCACAGTAAGAATGGAAAGAGCAGTGTACATTCCGCGTTGGACATAGGTTGATACTGCCAGTTTTCCTGCGGCAAGACGCTTTGCTTCATCCGGATGCCAGCGCATGACGGCCAGCAGCGATTCCAGCGTATCGCGCGGTTCAAGATCAGGAGTTGGTCCCATACAAAAGAACTAAGTATAGATGTTTATATAGTTTGTTGGGGTGGAGAATAAAACCCCCTGAACGTTTAAAAATCAACCACAACAATATTTATAAATATGCTCCCGTGCCACCGACGATATGACGTTTAGACACCGCACCACGCCGGAACAGCGCCGGAGAAAGCTCAAGGAACTTCTTGCAGCAGGAAAACTCGTGCGCGTTATCGAGGCACACAACGGCTTGAGTGCGTTGGTAGCGACCGAAACAAAAGTGGAAGTTGGCGGAGAGTTAAAAGAATTCGACGCAGTCTGGGAAAGCAGCCTCACTGATTCCGCCTCAAAGGGCCAGCCGGACATTGAAGTCGTTAGCTATGATTCCCGCATCAACACCATCCAAGAAATTTCAAACGTCACCGACAAGCCGATTATTGTTGACGGTGACACCGGCGGCGATCCGAGCCATTTTGAATATTTTGTCAAGCGGCTGGAGCACATCGGCGTCTCTGCGGTCATCATCGAAGACAAAGTGTTTCCGAAGCGTAACAGTTTGGATGCCGACGCGAAACAAGATCTTGAAGACCCGCATCTCTTTGCCACAAAAATCAAGCGCGGCAAGAGCATGCTGCTGACGGATGAATTTCTGATTTTTGCGCGCCTTGAAAGTTTGATTGCCGGCGCTAGTGTTGAAGATGCGCTGAAGCGCGCGCGCATCTACCTGCAGGCAGGCGTTGATGGCATCATGATTCATGACAAGGCAAAAGACCCAGCGCAGGTGTTCCGGTTTGCTGAAGAATACAAAAAACTTTGCAGCGAGCTCGGCGTCAGCAAGCCCTTGGTCAGCGTGCCCACCACCTACAACACCGTGACTGAAGAAGAGTTGGCTGCACGCGGATTCAACATTGTCATCCACGCAAATCATTTATTGCGCTCTTCGTACAAGGCCATGCAGGCAGTGGCAAAAACAATCCTCACCAACGGCCGCTCCTTTGAGGCGGACGCGCAGTGCGCTGCCGTCAAAGACATCTTTGAGATTGTCGGCTTTTCCGACGTCAAAAAGAAAGATGAACAATACGCACCAAAATACACGGGCTTCCGCGCCATCATTCCGGCAGCAGGCGCCAGCAGTGTTTTTTCTCATCCAAAGGCATTGCTGGATATTAACGGCAAAACCGTGCTTGAGCGCCAGCGGGACACGCTCCAGCGCGCCGGCATCCGCGAAGTGTCGGTCATCCGCGGCTTCAAAAAAGAACTGTTCACCGTGCCAAAAATAAAATACCACGACAACGACCAGTACCAGACTACCCACATTCTTGATTCGTTGTTCTGCGCCAAGGATGACATGGGCAATGGCTTTGTTCTTGCCTATGCGGACGTATTGTTCCACGAGTCACTTATCAAAAACCTGCTCGATGCGCATGGTGATATCGTCCTTGTCGTCGATAATACGTATCGCCACCACACGCATGAAGTGGACAAGGAACTCGACCTCGTTATTGCAACGAACGAGCCCTCGCTGCGCCACCTCAACCCCTCCCTGCACCGCCACGTTTCCCGCATCGGCAAAAAAATTCAGAAAGAAAACGCAACGCACGAATTTGTCGGGCTTGCAAAATTTACGCCTGCAGGAGCCGACGCATTGTTAAAACTGTATGATGAATGCCGGCAAAAAAATCCGACGCCGTTCCACGAGTCTTCCTCATTTTCAAAAGCTTCATTTCTCGACATGGTGCAAGAGCTCATCAATCGTGGTAACATGGTTCACGCGCTCGAAGTTAACAAGGGATGGATAGAAATTCACAAGCCGGAGGACGTGGAGATTGCGAAAGGGATGGTGAACTAATTTTAAAGCTGTCTCAAAAATTCTTCTCTGGTCATTCCTAAATCTTTTTTGATAATTTTTGTTAAAAGTCCCGGACCGATTTCTTCGCCTGAATGGCACGGGATTGTTGTTCGCCTTCCATCAAGATGCTTGTACACCATGTGGCTGCCCGTGGTGTGGCTGTGAAGAAAACCTGCTCGTTCAACAATTTTTGCCAATTCCCTGCCTGTTAACTTTGGCAGTTTTGACACTATTATACCTCTATTTCTTGCACTCCCAGAAATTCAGAAGAAATAGTTGTTTTCTCTTCGGCAGGATTATGGAGGTATGCTTTTATCGCTTCTTTTGTTCGTTTGAGAAGTTCTTCCCGTGTTTTAGCCTGCGTGTGGCATCCAGGAAGTTCAAGTACTTCAGATACAAACCAGCCATCCTCATCCTTTTCTACCACTACATGATATTTTTTGGTCATGTAACCTACAAATTGCATAAAGTATTTAAATCTTCTCAAAACTCGCTTTCTCTATGATAACCCCCGAATCCCTCTTCGAAATCTTCCAAAAAAATGGCCTGACATTCTTCACCGGTGTGCCCGACAGCACGTTCAAGGCATGGATGAGTTTCTTGGATGACGAGCATGGCAAACGGCTGACCAACATCATCACCGTCAATGAGTGCGAGGCAACTGCGGTTGCTGCCGGCCACTATCTTGGCAGCGGCACGCCAGCAGTGGTGTACCTGCAGAATTCCGGCTTTGGAAAAACCGTCAATCCGATTACTTCGCTTCTTGACAAAGAAGTGTATGGCATCCCTGCGTTGCTGATGATTGGCTGGCGTGGCGAGCCGGGCAAAAAGGACGAGCCCCAGCACAAAAAAATGGGCAGAATCATGCTAGATATGCTAAAAGTCCTAGAAATTCCCGCGGTTGTGCTCACTGACAATCCTGCTGAAATTGACGCTGAAATCCAGAAGGCAAAAGATTGGATGCAGCAGCACAGCGCGCCGTATGCATTGATTGTGCGCAGCGGCGTTGTTGATGAAGCATACGAGAAAAAAGTCAAGCACGTGCAGAACTTTGAAATGGTGCGCGAAGACGCCATCAAAGCAATCGTTGACACGCTTGACCCGAGTGACATTGTTGTTTCGACAACCGGAAAAACATCGCGCGAATTATTTGAATACCGCATTGCGCGCAACGAAACACCGTGCGACTTTTACACGGTCGGCAGCATGGGCTGCGCTTCTGCCATTGGCTTCGGCATTGCGCTGAAAAACCCGCACAAAAAAATCTTTGTCTTGGATGGCGATGGCGCCGCGCTGATGCAGTTCGGAAGCTTCGCCACCATTGGTCACTACGCGCCGCCGAATTTGTACCATGTTCTCATCGACAACCAGTCCCACGATTCAACCGGCGGCCAGCCGACGGTTTCAACGACGGTGAACTTTGAAAACGTTGCACGGGCAACCGGCTACAAGGATGTTGTATCCATATCAAGCAGCGTCGGGCTGGTTGAAACGCTCAAACATTTTAGAAACAAACAAGGGCCAGCATTGTTGATTGTGAACTGCCGCACCGGCTCGCGCAAAGATTTGGGAAGGCCGACCTCGACGCCGGTTGAGAATAAAGAAATCTTTATGCAGCGAGTACAGGGATAAAATCTATCTCTATTTTGCCTGTGCAGCGATTGGCGCCGTGTACGCATTGTAAACCCGTCTCATTCCCGCCTCATCATCTGCTTTTTTGAACGCATCAAACGCGTCGTGGTAACGGCCATCCTCAAGCCTGTTTTCTCCAATGCGCTGGTAGATTTTTGCGTCAATAGGGACGCCCTTTTCAGCGAGGGCTTGTTCTGCTATATATCCATTCACAAGCATATCGATGGCAACATCCGTTCTTCCAGCCGTCTTGGCTAACTCAATCACCAGCGTATCATCTGCCCATCGCAGGTCGTCTTTTTTTGCATCAAAAAACGCTGCTGCTTTTTGCGCATTGCCGCTTTTGGCGTATGCTTCTGCCGCTTTTTCTCGTGCAGCATATCTTTTTTGTTGTGCGTTTTCTGTCCAGAAATCACCGCGTGCTTCATAAAAGTCAGGCGTTAACACCAGCGATTCCCCTTTTCCAAAAAAATCCTTTGCCCAGTCTTCAGGCTTGAAATGAAATGTTTCAGTTCTTGCAAATGCTCTCTTTGCCAAACGCAGTGCGGTGTCAGTTTCGCCAAGCTTGTGGTAATATTTGGCGGCTGCCATATCAAATTCTGTTTTCCCTTCTTTTTCTGCACGCTCTTCACAGAGTTGTGCAACACGATACTTTCCACGAAGCCCTTGTTCTCCACCACCTTTTTCAAATGCGTCAAATGCTGTGTCAAACTCGCTGGATGAGTCAGGTTTGTTTTGTAGAACATATGCTCCTCTTTTACGATAGTGATCTCCCGTTGGGGAGAAACCGAATTTCAATACTTCATTTTCGAAATACGGTTGTTGTATAAAAACTTTCACAAGAATTTTTTCTGCCTCGTTTGCATCACCTGCCATGCGAAGAAGGTGGACACGTGATTTCCATGCATCTGACCTATAATTTGTTGGAAGACCATCACGTGCCGCGGCGTTTCGCAGGGGAGCAGGATCGTCTCGATACAAATCAAGGACGCGACGAACAAGCGAAGAGGGGTCAGACGGCTCACTTTTTTCTGCAGGTTCTACACTCGGCACAGATTGTTCTGGTGTAGCTGAATGGTGAATAACTCGGAATTGAGCAGGAACATTCTGCACTGTAACCGTGACTGTTTTAACCTCTCCAGTGTTCGCTCTTTGTGGTGCTTCTTCGCCGCCACAACTTGCGGTACCAAGCCCCAGTGCAAGCAGTGCTGCTCCCCAGTATGTTCGCGTGTTCATTGTTTGGCATTAAAGTTGGGGGCTCTATATATATTTTTATGTACTCCCTCCTTCTCATTTGTTATCATACTAACATAACGTTAATATCTCGCCTCGTTTCTTGTGCCAGTATGGTTATTGCGTATCGTCTTCCCGGTGCTGACCAGACCCCTCTGTATGCAACACCTAACGGAATGACATCGGGCAGGCCTACCTTTTCTCACGACGATATCGGCCGTAGAGTAGCGCTTGTCCTTGACCCTGCTGCTGACCGTGATTCCCAACGATTCGGCGCGGTTGACATTCTGGCACGAGGATATCTTGCGGGTGTCAATGGAACGGCATTCACCTTTTCTGGTTCTGCGCCACAACCAGATGGAGTGAGACCTGTTATGCGTTTTGACCGTATGGATGTTTCGTACGAGCACGTTCGCGCGTATCGGATGGACTAAACCTTTTTCATCCAAACCCTTAAAAACCCCCGTCTTATTTCTTCTATTACTATGGTCTCTGGCGGCGATAAAACTGAAATTAAAAAAGAGCTTGAAAAACGCCAGCTCCTCGCGCTCTCTGAAGTAAGCATTATTATTGACACCTACGACGACTTGTTTTCTGACTTCGATCCGCGTCCGTATGACAAGCGCACGGTTTCAGAAGACCTTGTCGCCGAGTGCCAGCGCGCCGTGCGCAACAAGGCATCGGGCGTTGAATTAAAATTTCTGATACCGCACGGCCAGCAGAATACAAGCGTTGAGCAGATGGTTAAAAAACGGCTCAAGCAGCATTTCAGAACACAGCATGACCTCATCAGCCGCGAAATACAAGCGTTGGTTCGGCAGGGAGCCTTGTTTGTGTCTATCGGCATCATTCTCATGGTTGTTGCGACACTGGTATTATTCAACCACGCAACGCCCACTCTTTTGAGCAGTTTTTTTATCGTGGCACTCGAGCCCGCTGGCTGGTTTTTCTTCTGGGAAGGGCTGCACCTGATTATTTTTGACACCAAACGGCAGCGCTCAATGCTGACGTACTATCTCCGGCTTTCAAATGCAGAGATCACATTCAACCCGTATTAACACTTCAAATGCTTTACTGTGTTTGAACTATACAAATCATTAAAAACCTATTTTACTTTTTTCTCACTATGCGCAAAAGCTTATGTGCTGTACTGAGTGCGCTCGCGCTGCAATTTTCACTGCCGGCACGAGCAGATGAACCTTCTCCACCGACCACACCGCCGGCTGCTGCGAAGAAGGAGCCAACTGAAGTAGGCGAACCTAACTATACAAAATCGTATCTTTCTTCCTGTGATACTCAATGGCTTGTCGGGCGAACGTATCGAGATGGTGTTTCTTATCCCACTATCAACTATCTTAATTTTCACTGCAAAAGCGGTTTTCGTTTTCATCAACAGACAGAACACCACGCCAACCGTTCTTTGAGCATCACCGATTCTATCACCGTGAGCGGTTCCGGTGATACCAGCCGATTTCTTGCCGAGTATGAACGAAGAACATTTACCGTTGGCCATGCCTGGGAGCATATCGGCGTCAAAGCCCAAGTTGCGTGGCTCTTCGGTGTGCTCATTGCAGTTGAACGCATTACCCCCGGCGAGAACGCTGACCGCATCACCTATGATATCAGCCCGGACTTCCAGATCGGCGCGGCTCCAACACTTTCAGCAGACTATTCCTTTGGCTCTTTTGCAGTGGGGCTGACACTCGGCGCAGGGTATATCAAAGAAGATGTCTTTGGATTTGCCGATGGTGTGTTCAAACCAGACGAATCCTGGTTCAGTCGCCTGACTGATTCTGATACCTTTGTGCGGCAGTGGAACGCCTACGCTTCACTTTCATTTCCGGGATGGAAATAACCGCCCGTACAAACCTTGTTTTTTTACTTTTCTACTGCGTGTGTATTTCAACAAAAACGGACGACGAGCATCGCTTCGGTTCGAACGACGTTGCACTTTCTGATTTTCTTCGAATGGCGAAAAACCGGCGCCGGTTTTTCGCCTCTGAAAGAATGTTTGAATGTGCCGCTGCTCCGTTCGATTTCCGAAAACCACCGTCCGTTTTTGTTGACGTATCTAATTCGATTTTCTTAAACAGAAAAAGATTTATATACCCTCCAGAAACTCAAGAACTTTATCCGCCCCTGTAGTGTAGTCCGGCCAATCACGCCGCCCTCTCACGGCGGCAACCCGGGTTCAAATCCCGGCGGGGGCATTATCTATCTTCACTCAGTTCCGCTTCGGTTGTTGAGATCGGTAGACATCGCTCATTCTTGGCCCAAACAGTAGTCTGCTTAGTCCCGGAACTTTATCAGCAGCTTCTCCTGCCCTTCCTAACACATACAGAACTCGTTCGCCAACATATATTCCTGCCTGTTCTAATCGGCTATAATCTGGTCGTTCATTTCCTTTCAGCATCATAAGCACACACCTGTTTCAGTTGATACTGTTTGTGACAAAGCGCTGGTATATAAACCCTTCTCTCGTGGGGCATCCTCTCTTTTTGCCTCATACTCAAGTCTCATAATCTTTAAATAATACGTCTCCTTCTCGCAAAGTTGAACACTCATGGGCACTATTCAACGCGTATTTCGGGATGAACTGTATGGCCATGTGCATATACTCTTTCCTACTTCTGAATCTTATCAACGCGTTGGTTCATTTATTGCAACCGCGTTGCGCGAACATATGAAACAGAGTGGCCTTGAGGTCGTTGTTGAAACTGAAGACCAGAGTGTTCTCGGCGCTGATGCGCGAAAGCATACCGCTCCAATAAAAACGGGCATTCTTGCAACATCTGGAGACAACGTTCGCCAGCATGTGGCAACGGTTTATTCAACAACTCAGTATGACTCCTCTTTTATGGTTGACCCTGAACACGACGCTGACACTCGCTTTGCAGGACTTGATTTACTTGCTGTTTTAAAGCCCTATGAAGGGCGAGAAATTTCTCTTCTTTTCCGATAAACCTTTTTTCTTTCTCTATTCGGCATACACTTTCATCGCGTCATCCACCGACTTCAAATCAAGCGTTATTGCAGAAATTGCATTCGCCAGCCTGACTGCTTCAGCAAGGGGTTTTTGGTGGATATTTCTTCCGGTAGCATTTCCTTTGCAGCCACTGATATTTATTTGGTCCCATGTTTCTTGTAAAAATTCACGCACTCCTTTTGACCCGCCACCTGCAGTAATCACTCCGGTTCTCGCGCCTGCAGCCAAAATTGCTTCTTTGAATGCTTCGGCTGGTTTCCCTTCTTTTGGTTTTGGATAATTTACTTTTACAAAATCTGCGCCAAGGCAGGAGCCCATGCCCGCTGCGCCTGCAATGAGGTGTGGGTCTTTTTCGTCAGTCACTGCTTTTCCTCGTGGATACATCCAAAAAACCGCAAGCAATCCATGTTGGTGTGCTTCAAACGCTGCGTGCGCTGCTTCTTTTATCATTTCACTTTCAAATTCACTTCCGGCATACACGGTATATCCTACTGCAACAATCGTGAGGCCTGAATTTTTTTTGAATTGAACCACCTGATCAACCGTGGCCATGGCTTGGCTTTGCGGATCTTTTTGTGCAGTTTTTACCAGATGCGATTTTGAATTCAGCTTTACCAAATAGGGTATATTTTTGTAGCTCGGCCCATATTTTGCTATCAAACCAAGCTGGGCAGCGAAAACACCAATTCGCGCACTGCTTGCTATTCTAAATAAATGTTCAGGGTCAGCGTCATCAGCAGGAATAGGAATTTCACTATCTCCCACTTTTATTTTTCCATAGAAATCATCATTGAGGTGCTCTATTTTTTGATCCCCTGCAAAAAGCATCAATCTGCCAGTGTTGTGCGTGACCATCATATAATTTTTGAGATACTCCCTTTGCATATGAATCGGAACATCTGCCGGAATATGCACGCCGTGCGCGCTTTTTTCTGTGAGCGTTCCTTGTGCCATGTCACTCTCCATCTCACTCACCTCACTCTTGCTCGTTCGTTGTACCCGTTCTTGTATCATCATCTCTGCTTTTTCAACTTCATACCTGCTTCCGAGGTATGCAGGAACCCGCTGGTGGAGATCTTTTGTACCAACTGAAAGAACAGGTATCTGTCCATTTGATCCGCGGCCTCCTGCTTGTTGCATAATAAACGCGAGTGGCTCTATTTCAAACAGCAAGCGCAGTTTTCCATCCGGTGCGTCGCGCAATGCAGGATACGTAAACAGCCCGCCGCCTTTGAGCAGAATTTGATGAACATCAGGAACCAGTCCGCCGCTATATCGTAATTTGTATCCTTCTTCTTCGAGCGAATCAATGAGCCGAGCGTGTGCTGGCGTCCACTCTTTTCTTAATCCTCCGATGGCATACAGCGAGCCCTTGTTGTTCAGTTTGACGTGCTCTGTTTCGAGCACAAAATCTCCGTTCGGAGCTAACGAAAATTGATGCACTCCTTTTCCCGTGCTGAACACGAGCGTTGTCAGCGGCCCATATACTACATAAAGCGCTGCAACGAGATTGCGTTTTCCTCCCAACACGATATCTCCCTGGTGAATTCCAACAATTGTTCCGATGGAAAGATTAACTTCAATTAGCGAGGAGCCGTCAAGAGGGTCAAATACGACCGAGTACGGCGCTGCGGGAGAAAACAGCATAACGTCTTTCTGTTCTTCAGAAGCGCACTGCCGCACCACTCCTGTTTCTTTGAGGTTGGCAGTAAGAACATTGTCTGCAACGTAATCCAACCCTACTTGTTGTTCGCCCGACGGATTCGTTTGTTGAATCGCTGCGCCACTTTGTATGCTGATGTGCGCCCTAATTTTCTTGCACGATTCAGCAACCGCGAGAATAATTTTCTGTAACGCAGAATCATTTCCTTGTTCTTCTAAAAAACGTGGTAAGGACGCGCCTTGGTTAATAGTGGTAGTTTGAGAGATCATTTCGTCGTGCCCCTGCGATGAAACGCCATAAACAGGCCATTTATAAACTTTGTTGGGGTGGAGTACCGTTTCGTACGAGTCGTGCGATAATTATTTAATGTTCTCTGGTTCTGATCTCGCGTCGCGCCAGTAGTCTAACGGCTAGGATAGGGCCTTCCCAAGGCTCTGATCCGGGTTCGAAAGTGACAGCAAGTCACGCGAAAGTCCCGGCTGGCGCATTTTTTCTTTTTTTTGCTTCTTGGTTTTTTCATCTTTAAAGTAATAACAAAATCGTGGTTCATCTGGCACCGTTTCACTCAAAAATATGAGAACATTTATAATACGAAACCGCATGAATAGCGTCAAAGCCCCTTTTGTGCTTATAGGCATCAAGAATTTCGGGGGTATAAGAGGAGGTTTCAACCATGGTAACGGTAACGGGATATTGCATGAAATGTAAACACGCATCCGAAATGGCAGATGCCAAAGCAGCAAAAATGGCCAACGGCCGCGACTGCGTCAAAGGCAAATGCACCAAGTGCAGCACTAAAATGTTCAAAATTGGGAAAATGAAGTAAATTCATTTTCCTCTCTTTTTTGTTATTTTTATTCCACTCCCCTTATTTTCTCGTGCGCCGTTTCTTTGTTCGAGTCGAAACCTTTATATTCATCTGGCCAAAAATGGTGGTTCAGTGGGCTCATAGCTCAGCCTGGTAGAGCATTGGACTCTTAATCCAAGGGTCGGGGGTTCAAATCCCTCTGAGCCCGTATTTTTGTTAGAAGTTTGAGGTCTGGGGCACGTTGACACGTTGCCTGTTTGGTGAGCTCCGAGCAACGCGAGGAGCTCGCCCCGTTGTTCAAGCTTTTTTTGCTGCGCAAAAAAAGATTGGTTTACATCCCTCTGAGCCCGTATTTTGGTTGGTAATTCGTATGTCGTAGGGTCGTACATCGTACGAATGTGTGCGCAGCGTTGTTTTCTCCTTCGGAGAAAACTCGTTTTGTCGTTCGCAACAGTTTTTTGCGTTAGCAAAAAAATGTTGGTTTACATCCCTCTGAGCCCGTTTTTTAAAATAAATATTCAACGAAAAACTTTATAAACTTCTACCTCTCTGATTGAGAAATGGAACAACCAAAAAAGAGCGCACCAAAAGATTTCTTGGGCTTCATGCTTGACAAGGCGAACAAGCCAGATTCTGTGCTTGACCCGCGCCCGCTGGGCAACGTCGATGCCAAACAGGTCGAGCAACTTACAAACCAGTTGAAGAAGCAGTTCGGGAAGAAGTAAGATACTCTTGGAAATCAGTGTACCGTCTCCAAAGACGCTCAAATAATTCTCTTCCCTGTTTTTGATTTTCTTCTTCGGGATGGTCCCAACTGACTATCTCATCGGCTTGTTCCCGTTGTGCTCGTACAAATCGTAGATATCCCGGTTTGACGGTTGCCTGCCATTGCTCTGCGGTTCTTCGCCGAGAACGCCCGCGGTATTCCAAGTCTCGGATGGTGCGCCGTTCGAGACACATATCTCCTTTTGTTTCCATAAATATTTGATAATGCAGAACTGGTTCTTCTTCACCTTCTTTTTCAAGCAGTAAAGTAAACAATCCGTCGACGATAATTACCGGTTTTGTCAACCGTGCAACGTTCTGATACGAGCATTCATTTTCAGGTTTTCCTAATTCTGGCAGTCGTCTTCGCGTATGGGTTTTAAAATCATACTGCGGCTCTTCGACTGAAAATGCACCGTCGCGCAGCCTGATTACATTCTCCCGCAGCAGCGCAAGGTCAAGCGTGTCCGGATTGTCATAATCCAGTTGTGCGCGTTCAGCCGGTGTTAGATAGCTTTGGTCTCGGTAATAATTATCAAATCCAAGAACAAGTGTTTCAACACCAGCAGAGCGAAAATGTTCAGCGACGAGATTAACTGCTGTTGTCTTTCCAGAACCAGAACCGCCTGCAAAACCGATAATGTAAGGCATCATGTCAAAAACAAGAAACTGAATGATACTATTTAAAAAGTTATAGATTCCAGAAAGTATAAAAAGGGGCAGCTCTCTTTTTGTTCCTATTGCCGCAGTCGCATAATCTGGTAGTGCACCGGTCTCGAAAACCGGCTTCCGTGAGGATTTCTCGGTTCAAATCCGAGCTGCGGCGTACATTTTTGTCTGAGGTCAGAGGCTCGGGGTCTGGAGCACGTCGATACGCAGCCAGTTCGGTGAGCTCCGAGCAACGCGAGGAGCTCGCCAATCGTTGTGCAAGCTTTTTTTGCGCAGCAAAAAAAGATTGGTTTACATCCGAGCTGCGGCGTTTTATTCTTTTTTATCTCTTCCCTATCCACATCTCAATCTCTTTTCTGCTCTTCTCAACAAACGCGTGGTTAATGCGTATCGCTTCGAGCGATTGTGCAATGGCTCGTTTTGCAGACGGCACCGGATGTGCCTTGAAAAATTCAGTAATCTCAGTTGCCTTTTCAGGCGTTGAAAACCGCGAGCATAACTCTTTAATCAGTCGGCCAAGCATGTGGCCGCCGTCGCCGTAGCGTTTCTTGATTTCATCCCAGTTTTTTTTGAAAAAGTCCCAAGCCAACGCTGTGCCGTAGCTGTTTGCCGCCACCCGCGCCATCCCACTGATGATGTCTTGCGAGCGGACTTCAGGCGAGAGCGTAAAGGCAAGAGTTTCTTGCAGCAGGTCTTCCTGCTTGAACATGGTCAATGCTCCCAACAGCCGCATTTTTTCTTCCTGTAGCGGCGCTTCGCGGTACAATTGTTTGAGTTGGTCGTATTCTTTTCGTCCGCCGTTTCGTGCAGTCACTGCGTACACGACGCTGCGCAGGTTCGGGTTCATATTTTTATTGGCTCGGTGCGCTTCAAAGCGCCGCTGCGCTTCTTTGATGACTGTTTCATCACCGCTGAGCCCCGTAGTGCCGAGAATAACTGCACGCAGCAGAATCGTGGTGTGTTCTTCTGTTTTTTTCTCATCCCAACCTACCTTTCCAAGAATTGAACCGACCAGTTTTCTGCTGAACAAGTCCAGTGGCTCTTTGAGCGGGGTGTGGGCAAGCAGGAATTTTATCTCGCCGAGATTTGCCACAATTTCAGCCCAGATTGTGTAATCAGTTTCTTCGGTGTACAGTGGAAGCATATCTAAAAAAACAGTACTCGAACGGTATCCGCTTCGGGCGAGTGCGTACTGGTTTCCCTGCATGCTTGCCTTGTCAAGAATCGTCATGTCTGAAAATAGCTTTTTCTGCTGTTCAAGCAACGCGTCATCGTACGAGACGCGGTAAAAGCCGACCTGTGACGGATTAACCGTTACTGTTGCCTCATGCACTCCGGCAATCACCATTTTCTTTTCGTGCATGTCATGGTATGTTTTTTCCCCGCTCTGCTGCACGGCAATCGGAATATGCCATCGTGTTGTATCCTTTTTTCCTGTGTACAAAAAGTGTTGTTGGCTTAGTGTCAGCGTGTTGTTTTTTACCGTGGCTGAAACAACAGGGTAACCCATCTGCTTGGTCCAGGTCTCCATCATTTTTTTAACCGGTTTGCCGGAAGCATCCTCAAGCGACTTCCACAAATCGTTGGTCACCGTATTTGCATAACTAAACTGTTTCACATAGTGTTGCAAACCTTTTCTGAACGTATCTGGTCCAAGGTACTGCTCAAGCATGTGAATAATGCACGCGCCTTTGCTGTAGCTCACCGCGTCAAATATTTCACCAATCTCTTCAGGATTGATAACTGGCACTTCAATCGGATGGCTTGTTTCAAGGCCGTCAAGCGATAAGGCCGTGTCAACATCTTCGGTGTAAAACTGCGTCCACATATCCCAATTGGGGAACATATGGTCAACAGCTTTGTACTCCATCCATGACGCAAAGCCCTCATTGAGCCAGAGGTCGTCCCACCAATGCATCGTCACAAGGTTGCCGAACCACTGGTGAGCCAGTTCATGCGCAACGACGATGGCGACGCGCTGTTTTGCCGCTGCTGCAGAATTTTTCTCGTCAATAAGCAGTGCTGTTTCCCGGTACGTGACGGCGCCCCAATTTTCCATGGCGCCGGATTCGAAATCCGGCACGGCAATCAGGTCAAGTTTTGGCAGCGGATAGGGCACACCAAAATAATCATGATAATACTCAAGTGATTTTACCGCGACGTCCAATGCAAACCGCCCTTGCTCTTTTCTGCCGGGCGTGGTGAAGACGCGCACCAGCACATTGTCTTTTGTTTTTTGCTCAATGCCCTCAAATTCGGCAATGAGAAACGCAAGCAGATACGTTGACATAATCGGTGTTTTTTCAAACTCGACGCGCTTTGTCTGTCCGAGCGGTGTTTCTTTTTTTATAGGCATGTTTGAAATTGCTGTTAGCTCTTTTGGCACGACAAGCGTTACGCCAAAAATTGCTTTTTGCGCTGGCTCATCAAAACAGGGGAAGCAGGTGCGGGCATCGGTTGCCTCAAACTGCGTGGTGGCCATGATTTTTTCTTTGCCGCTCACTGTATATTTGCTTTTGTAGAAGCCACGCAGGTCATTCCGCAGCGTGCCGTGGAACGCGAGCATTAGAATGGTGTTTCCTTCAGACACTGGTTTTGGAAATGAAAGAACGACTGTTTGCATGGTTTCGTCGTATTCAATGTTTGCAGCCGGCATATTTGGCAGCGATGCACGGTCAATCACCACATCCTTTGCATGGAGAACAATAGTCTTTGTTTTTTTTCCGATGGTGATGAGAATATCTTCTTTGCCAGTGAACGTCCCCTTCTGGAAGTCCGGGGTTATTTCAAGAACATATTCTCTCGGCTTGGCGGTATCCGGCAGAAGGTAGGGATTCTTTTTCATGGAACAGATGAGTAAACTGCTGATTTAAATTGTTTGTGCTAATCCTAAAATCTAATCCCCAAATCCGAAACTCTTTTCCTTGCGCTCGTCGTCTTTCTTTTTCTTTTGCTCTTCTTTATTTTTCTTTTTCGAATACATGTTTGTCGCAATAAAGACAAGGATGCCGATGACTACGAGCGCAACTAAGACGATGAAACTGGTTGGGACACCGTCGCGTGCTCCGGCTCCGGTTGCCGCGCCGGTTATTACAGGAACGGCGGTTGGTATCGGGATTGGTTGCGCTGCTGGTTGGTTCGCTTGTTTGTACGCATCAAGCTCTGCTTTGGTATTTTCAAGTTCCTGCTTGACCTGCGCAACTTTCTGCTGGTTCTCTTCTTCTTTTTTGTTAATGATTTTCTCAACCAGTTCTTGCTGTGCCTTGATCTCTGGCGGTGCTGGTGCCGTTTGTTGCGCGGGTGGTGGCACTTCTACACTTGTTTGTTCGCCGCGGAGCGCATTGTTGATGCCGCGTGCTCCTGCGCGTTGAACTATTGAGCACACGATTCTTTTTTGCTCTTGATATCGGCTCTGACAGCGGTTGTGCACAATTGCAACATCATTTATTGTTTCATCTTTGAGCAGCGGGAAGCGCATTTCGCGAACATCGCCCAGTTTGCTAAATGATACTCCTTCAACCCGTCGAACTCCTTGCAGGTCGCGCTGGTCGCTGGTTATGTAATAAATCAGGTCACGCGCCGGGTCAACTTCAGTGAAAAATTTATTTTTTTCGCCGCCAAAGCTGACGTATGCCATCCGTTCTTCCGGGTCAATGGAGCAGCTATAAACCAGCGGCTTGTATTTGTAGCAGTCGATGCTGTGCGCAAGGCAATTTTTTACGGTTGCAGCAGTGGTGCAGCGTCCTTGCCTGCAGCCAGCATAGTTGATAAATATATGATAATCACCCGGTTCAGTAATTAAATCCTCATTGCTGATAAATGTGCTTTCCTGTGCTTTTCCTGACGTCATATTGTAATACGTGACCGGTTTGGTCCATCGTCCTTCAGGTGAAAATGTTTTGTTGCGTGCGTAAGCGTTCTGCACCAATAGTTTTGTTTCATTGAGGTTTATGGGCTCGTTTTTTCCATTGACGACCGTTACGCTGATCGAGCCATCGGCATAGCATCGATCCTGATAGACCTCGAGTTGGGTGTATGCTGCTGCGATACCTGAACAGAGAAGAATGGTGAATATAACCGATACGCTGATTCCTATCACTCTTTTCATCGAACCACCTTGCATTGCACATAGTGTGGGGATATTTAAAGATTGTTGCGGTGGACTGTGGAGATTAGCATATCTGAATCGTAACAAATTTTATATACTCCGCTCACTTTTATGTATCTATGGTTTTCGGAGTAACTCGACGATCTAGAACTGCCAAGGAAGTACCTTTGGCTGAAATGCTTTTTCTTGAAGTCGTGCCTACTTTTTTGTTGGGCCATGAAGAGAACGACCACGGTGAAACACCAGAACCTCTTTTCAATGTTCGCCATGGCATTGCATATGTTGTGTTGGAGGTAGAACGCCTTCTTTCTCATCAACTTGGTTTTCCTCTTGCCCGACGGGAAGTTGTTGAGCAGGATCATTATTTTCGTGCGACTCTTTCGTATGATGGTCTCAAAGTCGAATATGAACTCGGTCTCCAGCCCTTTTTTGCTCCTGATATGCATGAAACGCTCCAGCCTGTTCCTGAACAGTTTCGCCGTCGACATGACTTTTATTATGATGGCTCGTTTGATATCATTGCGCCTGTTATACCCTTTCCGCTTGCCAAAGATCTTGTTGCGTGCGCTCTGGAATCACATCTGGTAACCTATAATCCCCTTAATATTCTTTCAGGTCCGCTGCGCATAAACTATGTTTCACGTGAAGACTTGGCAAAGGCAGGCGGACACCGGCCTGAAGGAATCCATGGTAAGCCGGTCTTTGACAAACTGGGGATGCTCGTTCCTGAAGATGTTGCCTTGCACCAATCCGACGGTGAAGGGTATCGAAGAGAATGTTTGCGCGATGCATAAGAGATACGATAATAATACTTTGCACAATTTTTGACAATCAAAACACTGCTTCTCTCGCAGCCGAAGAATATCTTTATAAATAACTGCTCGTCTTTGGTTCTCCTGCGCGGGTGTAGCTCAGCCCGGTTAGAGCGCCACGCTCATAACGTGGATGTCACGAGTTCAAATCTCGCCACCCGCATCAACATTTTTTTTGGCTTCGCCAAAAAAACTGTTGTACACGACGTTTTTTCCTCCGGAAAAAACAGCGCTGCGCGCATAATAAGAATCAGTGCTAAAACTCAAATTCTCGTTTTCTAACCTGAATTTTTTTCTTTCTCCTCGTCACAAAAATAGTTTTCCGGCGTTTCCGGAGATTTTTCGGCATTTTTGCTTTTTTCCGAAAATCTTTCGGTGCAGCCGGAAAGGTTCCGAACTTGCCGGAAATCTTCCGATTTTTTTGCAGGAAGGCATATTAAGAAGAGTATCTTAAAAAAAGAAAGAAAAAGCCGCATAATCAGGCGACACCAAGCTCAGACCAATGTAACAAATTGGTTTGAATATAAATACCTTTCGTATGCAGGGGTCGCATAATCCGGTATTGCGCCAAGCTCAGACCTTGGTTGCCTTAACGGGCTATCTGGGTTCAAAGCCGTGTGTACTTGAGTATGCACTGGGTGAAAATCCCAGCCCCTGCGCTTATTTTTTGAATCAAAAAATAAAAAACGGCGATGCACTGTTGTGCAAGAGCGTCAGAAACAATGAAATTAACCAACCAAACTATAAAAATCTTTTGTTCACGCTCACGGCGGCGATCCGCAACCTGGTTGCGGGAGAGCGTCAGAAACTCTTTTCCTGAAAGGGATTTCTGGGTTCAAAACTCTTGAGACATCAGCGTTCAGGGTGAAATTCCCAGCGCCGTCGTGTCTTATTCAAGAAACCAGTTTGCATGCTAACTCTACATTTTTTTTGATGAGATCAAGGTATCTCATTGTTTCAAATTTTGGCCCGAATATGTATCCGATTACATCATACTGCTCATTCTGATTAATTCGCATCACGATATATTGGACATACCGTTCTGGATAATGTTCGGTATTATCCAAATGAAATTCTAACTGGTCACCCGGTCCGACTTTGCCATCCGCCGGCGTTGTTTCATTGCCGTCAATCCATAAAACTTCGAGGCTCTTTTTTCCATCAACACTGTTTGCTTTATACCATCTATCCAACTGCCTCTGGTAAACAGGGGGTATCGGTTCAACACATCCCTTCATCGCTTCAGCAACTTGTTTCATGGCGTTGCCAAGATCGTTGTCATTTGCTTGATTCGCTTGAGCCTTGCCGGTGAGCAATGTGCCGATAAGCGCGCCTAATCCGAGATACCTTGCCATTCTGGTGGTTTGGTGGTTCATACTTATTTCTCCTTTGTTCTCGTTCGTATTTCTGCAGCGAGCTGGTCCAGAGCGGTGAGGTATGCATCTCTACACCTTTCTTCGTAGGCGACTCCTTCGAAATTTCCTTGCCTTGCGGCAAAAGATATGCGCGAATCAAATGATTCCCGTATACAGTCTCGTTCTCTTTGTATCGATGCAAGCGTTCGAGGGGATTCCTCTTCACCCTCTTTTTCTTCATACGCCGGGCGCCGTTCTTCTCGATATTTTTCCGCAAATTTCAGATATGACTGTGCTTCCTTCTTGTCAAAGAATTTCAGAACATACGAGATTTCATCATTCAACGTGAGTTCGTGGGCGAGTTCAGTTTCAAGGCCCTTTTCTTGAACATACCACTGCTCGCGAATTTCGTGGAACATCATCACTTCCTTGTACGCTGCTGGCACCTCTTCATCTTGAAAAATGCCGCTTTCCGGCACAAGGCGCTGTTCGAGGCCTTGGGAAAGAGCCATTCCCTTTCCGGTTGGCTGTGCGCTTCCTCCTTGCCACTCATTTTCGCCGCTCTTTTCTATGGTATATTCTGATTCACCATATCTCACTTTATATTCATCTTCTGTCTCTTCCAGAATTTCAACACGGTTGAGGTCAATAAGGTCGGTAAGGTTCATATTCTTGCCGCTAACATCCCTCCCCCTATATAAACCTTCCTGTGGTTACCACTTCTAAGTAACTATTAAACGAAAGGTTTAAATACCTGCGGCTCTTTCCTTATCTACAAGAGCCAAAAGAGGAGGCCTCACTATGGAAGATATGTTCAAAATAACACTGGTATCCGTCGCCATTATGGTGCTTATTGCAACCATTGCGGCAGTCGGGCTTTTCAGCATTCAGCAGCAGAACCTTGCTGCGCATACACAAGTTGCCGAATTCAAAACCAACCTTGTCAATGTTACCAAAACACTGGAAGAAAACCAGCTCAAAAGCCAAAATGCTGAACAGCGGATTAAGCAGCTCCAGCAGGATTTGGAACTGGTGACCAACCAGAACAAAACCTTACAGAGCCACATTAACCAGCAGAACGCCACTATCCCTATCGACACAGACGCAGTCTATGGGACTATCCTGAATGACATCAGCAAACTTACCATCCAAAATTGCCCTTCAGTGCTTTCCTTTGCTTCACGCCAAGAGCGCGACCTGCGCAATGAGCGGGAAGACCTTATTGACACCGTGAATCGTTATCAACGTCGGCTTGACGAACGAGAAGCTGACCTGAATACAGCCATTGCTGCAGGCGACCAGAATCGCACGCGCACTGAAATGGAGCGTGTTGATTACGCAAAAGATCAGGTTGACGAAGCCCGCGAAGAGCTTGACAACTTTGACGACATTCAATACTCTGACATCACGCGCTTGAAATCACGCGCTGAAAGCTGGTGCCGCAGAATCCAACGCGATATATAATTTTATTTTACTTTTCATTTCCAAAAACAATAAAAAGGACGTTGAAGAAAAAATATAAAAAAACTATAAAAAATATACCTGGTGAAACCTATGGACGTCAATTCATTTTTGGCCTCATTACAGGGTCTTACTGATCCGAAACAAGCGGTGCGTGCACTTGAAGACACGATTCGAAGTTCTATGCCTCGCATTCCTGTTGTTCCCGTAGATTCTGTCGAGTATGTTCACTCTCTTGATCGCCTTACAGGCGTTGAAAAAAAGGCTGCATACCAGAAAATTGAGGATGGCATTAAACTGTACGGTGAAGGAAAAGAATCAGCTGGCTTTGTCACCATTGCGCGCGCCTATGATGCACTTGGCGATGTTGAACACGCCGCATCATATCTTGAGGCAGCGTTTCTTGTTGCTCCTGAAGCTGATAAGCCCTCAGTACAGATTGCTCGAGCTGAATATGATTTTTACAATCGGCGCGACACCGTAGGCGTCCAAAAACCCCTTGAAGCTGCTCTTGCTATCTACCGAAATACAAACAACTCCGAACACGTTCGCCGCCAAGCAAGTGCATTGCTTTCTTCTGCACACGAGGAATTAATCGAAGATCCAGATGGCATGCCATTAAACGCTATTCCTGCTTTAGAACAATTTCTGGCTGAATCAGGGGCTGAATTACGGCCAACGCACGAGTAATAGATATTATTTTTTTCTTTTATCCAATTCTGAATAGCAAACATAATAAACCCCTGTTCTTTTCTTTTGTTTATGAACGATGTCATTTCACAAGGTGCCGAGGCAACCGTGTCCCGCACCGCCGACGGCGTGCTGAAACAGCGGCTCTCAAAATCATACAGACATCCGCAGATAGACCACTCATTACAGCAATTCAGAACCCGCCGCGAGGCAAAGGTTTTGTCAAAACTTGGCGACGTGGGATTTCCCGCGCCACGGCTCCACGCCATTGACGACGAGCGTCACGAACTTCTGATGAGTGCACTGCAAGGTCCCGTGATGCGTACCATCCTCAACGATAATCCGGTTGCGCACGGCGCTGAAATTGGCACCCTTATTGGCCGTCTCCACGCAGCGGGCATTGTGCATGGTGATTTGACCACGTCAAACATGATTCTCGCACAGAAAAAAATCCATCTCATTGACTTTGGATTGAGCGCGTTTTCCGAGACTGAAGAAGACCGCGCGGTTGATTTGCACGTGCTCCGCGAGGCGCTTGAGGCGAAACATTCAGAAGTATTCCGCCCGTGCTATGATTCAATCCTTGACGCCTACCAGAAAACACATCCCTTTGCAGCTGCAGTGCTGGAACGCCTGAAAAAGGTCGAGCTGCGCGGGAAGAATAAGAAGAATTACTAATCTGGTGTACCATTTCTCCACACTAACCACAATATTTATATACTAATATCATCAATTCTTGTCTTCCAATCATTCGTATAATCCAGCAAAAGGAGAGGTGAGCTTGTGATCAGCCGTCAAAATATCATCGCCGTTTTCATGGCACTGCTTCTGACTATTTTCCTTATTGGCTGCGTTCGGCAGGTTGAAAATAAAGAAACTCCTGCGCCCTCTTTGCCCGATTCTGCGCCGACCACAGAACCCGTGCCTGCTGATATCCCTGCAGTTCCTTCAGTTGATGAAACAGCAGCCATTGGTGATGAACCACTGCCCGGCGAGCCGCCGAGTGAACAAGAAGTCATTCTTGATGAACCTGCTAATTCGTCCTATTAACCTTTTTAGAATCCGCGAGCCCTGCGCACCAGTTTATACGCCTCTGTTGTCCGTTTAAATCTTGCTTCTTTTTCTGGGTCTTTCGAATGTCGGTCGGGATGTGTTTCCAGTGCAATCCTGCGGTAACTTGCTCTAATATCATCTGGTGATGCTGTTTCTGCAATGCCGAGACGGCTGTATGCTTGTTCCATAGTTATATCGACTGGTACGAGCTCTTTTCTCTTTTTCTCTCTATTTTTTTTACTTGGAATTGGCGCATGGAAGGGATTCACCTGATATGCTACTCCTGCAAGCCCGTCATAGTACTCCTTGGCCATTTCCCACCCTGCACTCGCTCTTGCACCATAGTTATTTATGGCCTCAGTGACCCCTAGTATGATATCTTTCAGATTAAACGCTTTGTTGAGCATTACACACGCAAACTCAAGGCCGTGCGCTATTCCTGCGGAATATATCCATGTCTTACCATTTTCAGCTGTCCATGCGCCAGAAAGAAAAGAGATATCTGCTGCAACAGCCGGCCATCGCAGATATAGGGTTCTCCATAATTGGAATGCATGGTGGCTTCCTAATTTCGCTTCTAACTCTTTTTGGGTATACCTCTGTTTAAAGAGTTTTTGCCTTGTTTTCTCTCCGGCTCGTGCAATATCAGCACCCAACCCGTAATGAAGTGTTGTAATGACAGGATGTTCCATTACCTGGTCAAAAAAATTACCTGCTCCATCTAAAAAATCATCAAATAAACAATACAGATCATCCGTTAAATCGTCAAGAGTCATTATTCCTAAAAAATAAATGATTATATTTAAACCCTTCGGTACCTTGCTTTTTCACAATCTTCTAAATATCAAATACAACCCAAACCCGATTTCAAATGCCACAAATACTGCCGTGAGCACAATAAACCATGTCTGGCCAGCGAGCGTCTGGAAGCCGTACAGTGATGCAAGAAGATAGCCAAACACCAGCGACAGCAGGTAATCCACGACGTAATAAATTGGCATGACAAACGCAATTGGCTCAAACCCGCCGGTCAAAAACCGGATGAACAACGCCAGATTAAACACCAGCCACACCATGCTCACATCAACAAACACATACGCGAGCATTTCATTCGGCGCAGGCGATGTCAGAATTACGACTTCAAATAACTTGACCAGCCCGTACACAATAACAAGCAGCGGGTACCATGCATACAGGCGCCGCTTCATGACCGGAAAATACTCCTTCAGATGGGCGTGATACAGGGGATGGTGCTTGAATGCGTGAGACATATCTGCTTTTGTAGTTTTAGAGTTTATAAAATTAGTCATAAAAAAGACACGGCGGCGCTGGGATATTCACCCATGCACATACTGTTGCATGAAGTTTGAACCCAGATAGCCGTTAGGCATCGAGGGATTCAGCCTCGTGCATTACCAGGTTATGCTACGCCGCCGTGAGTGTGAACGAAAGTTTTTTATATCAGTTTACTATGTGGTAATCTGGGATTCAGCTTTGTGCGTCAGGTTATGCGACGCCGTTTTTTTCTTCTTTTTTATTTCTCTAAGTGAATGTTCTTAATATGCCTTCCTGCAAAAAATCCGGAAAATTTCCGAATAGTTCGGAACCTTTTCGGCGGCGCCGGAAGATTTCCGAAAAAAGCATAGAAATCCGGACTAATTCCGGTTGTGTCGGAACACGAATTTTTTGTCGACTAAAAACCGGTTCTATTAAAACAACTACCAAAAGCTTAAATATCCGTGCTCCTGAACAAAGGCCATGCTCCTGAAAAATCTTATCAACGAACCATTTGACGACATCAAAGGGCAGAACAGCGTCAAGCAGCAGCTCAAGTCTGCCCTTCTTGCCAAACGCCACATCATCATTATTGGCCCGGCAGGCGTGGGAAAAACAACGCTGGCAAAAAATGTTGCGAAACTGTTGCCGGAACTCGCCGTCAACGCGTGCCCGTACCACTGCCTTCCATCAGCGCCGGTATGCCCCGAGTGCCGCGCACATACCACACAAAAAACAAAAAAAATCAGCGGCAGCCAGCGCTTTGTCAGAATCCAAGGAAGCCCCGACCTCACGGTCGAAGACCTGCTTGGTGACATTGACCCGGTCAAGGCACTGAAGTCTGGCGCGCTGAGTATCGAGGCGTTCACGCCGGGAAAAATCTTCAAAGCCAACAACGGCGTTCTTTTTTTTGACGAGTTGAACCGCTGCCCTGAAAAGCTGCAGAACGCGCTGCTCCAAGTCCTTGAAGAAGGCACGGCAACACTCGGTAGCTACGATGTTGAAATTCCTGCGCGCTTCATCTTCATTGGCACCATGAACCCGCAGGACAGCTCGACGGAAAAACTGTCCGATGTCCTGCTCGACCGTTTTGACATTATCCACATGAGCTATCCTGAAACGCACGCCGTCGAATCAGCAATTGTCGTCGAAAAAGGCCTCAAAAGTGAAGCAACTGTCCCGGTGCGTGTTCTTGATTTTATGGTCGGCTTTGTGCGCCTGCTGCGCGAGAATGAGAAGCTCGAAAAAGTGCCGGGTGTGCGCGGGAGCATCGGTCTGTATGAGCGCAGCCAGACCAACGCGCTGCTCGAAGGCAGAACAGCAGTGACATTTGACGACGTTCGCGCTGTTGCCGTATCTGTGCTTGCGCACAGAATAAAACTGAAGCCATCAGCTCAATACATCCAATCGCCGGAAGAGCTTGTCTCCGAAGAGCTCGAAAAGTTTTCTTCGGCTAAACGCGGTGGTGATGGGTAGTGTTCCTGAGCTTGAAGAAGACGACGAAAAAATAAAAAACGTGCCTGTTGCGCAGAAAGAGGCCATTAACGAATTGTTCGGCAAACTGAAGTCTGACCCTGAGCTCAACAAGCTCATGCATTCAGTGCTTGAAAACGACCAGACTTCTATTGAAAAAGGAAAAATTATTGAAGCGGCATTTAACCAGAGCATCGGCGCGTTTTCTCCCGATATCATGTTCGAGAAACTCGTGCGGGATTACCGCATGGCTGAGCAACTGTATGGTGAGCGTTTGATCCAGCTTCTTACTGGCTACGATCCAAATTACATCGAAAAAAATATCGGCATTCCTGAATTCCAACGGGAGATTAAGAAAAAACTCAAAGACACAGTTTCAGGGCTTCGTGCCAGCCAGCTGATTTCCAAGGACGGTACCGTTACGGACAAAGGTATCACGCTTGCCTCTCTTGTTATCTGCCTTGAAGAGCTTGATCGGCTCGTGCCAAAATCGTCGTGGGGCGAGCACGTGAGCGAAAAGAAAAATGTGTATGGCAGCAAGGCAGCCATCAAACCTTTTGCGAAACACGACCGATACCGCGACATCGCCATCAAAAAATCAATCACCACTGCCATTCGCCGCGGCCATGCTGTTCTGCATGAAAAAGATTTGAAATCATTTGAGCGCCAAAGTCGAGGCACATTTGAAATCATCTACGCAGTTGACGCGTCTGTTTCGATGAAAGGTGAAAAACTTTCTCACGCAAAAAAAGCAGGCGTTGCGTTGGCGTACAAGGCGATTCAGAACAAGGACAAGGTGGGGTTGATTTTATTTTCAGACGACGTTATCGCTGAAGTTCCTCCGTCTCTTGATTTCGTGCGGATTCTCTCGGTCCTGACATGCGTCAAGGCATCGCGCCAGACCAACATTGCACGGACTATTTTCAAGGCATGCGAATTGTTTGGCAGAAACGCGGCGAAGCATCTCATTATTCTTACCGACGCGCTGCCGACGGCAACAGCCAATAGCAGTGATCCTGAAAAAGAAACGATTGAGGCGGCGTGTGTTGCGGCGAATCAGGGCATTACCATTTCAGTCATCGGCCTTGGGCTGACGAAAGAAGGCGGCGCGCTTGCTCAAAAAATTGTTGAAGTGGGCAAGGGAAAATGTTATTCAGTCAAAAACACGAAAGAAGTTGACATGATTATACTTGAGGATTATAGAGGATTGAGAGAATAACTCTTTAAATACTCCCGTATCCTTATCCCATCATGCGCCTCTTTTTTGTGTGGTACAGTCTGGTTGTTGTTCTTCTGGTTAGTTTTCTCTTTGAGGTATTAATTCACCCAACTTTTTCATTGCTTTTTTTCGTCCGCCTTTTTCTTGTTGTCGCCGCGCTCATCGGCTCGTTTTTTGTGGTTGGGGCACAGCAGAAAAAACATACGGCGCATCAAACTGACTATGGGCGAATGAAAAATGGCCTGCTTGCCGAGCTTCAGAAAAAAAACGCCGAAATCAAGCGGCTGAAAGACGAACGCCAGATTTTCTTGAATGCAGCGGTAAAACAGGCGACAAAAACAGTAGAATTTTCAGAACGCCTCTCAAAAAACCACAAACCTTAAAAAGAACCCCCTTAGAATACCTTGTATGGGAAACACACTCTGGAGTAACCGGCACGACAAAACAATAGGGCGGAATCGCCTAAAACGGCCGAAGACGTTTAAGACGAGTGAAGCAGCGCATGCGTGGGCAAAGAAGCAGGGCATCAAAAGTTATGATGCGGTTGACATGCACCCTTCTGCAACGACCTACCACAAGTTTAGAGTTTTGGTAAAGAAGTAAGTTTTTGGTACGCGAGTAATTCTGAATGATTCTTTTTAACTCTTTTTAAGCATGTGCACAAAGTTTTTATATCTCTTCTTTTCTCATTCATTTCATGAGTCTTGACACGTATGCACAACTGTATTCTCAACAGCCCCATCTTGGTGATTGTTTATTGGGCGTTGGAGGAAATATCCAATTGCTCGAGCATTATCTCCCTGACTCGTTCAATCCATCATCAGCTACCCCTCGAGAGCTGTACAGACTAAGCGTCAATCTCAACAAAGCGATAGCTACGTTAGGCAGGCAGCTTAACGCATTACGTTTTCCAAAACCTGACAACAACTTCAACAAGGATACCATAACCTCAGCTCTTGAACAAGGAAAAAGATATCATCATATGATGGTTTCGTGGTTTGCTGATTTTCAGCCTGCACTGATTGGCTATGCAAAATACGGTTCAGATTCTTCCAAAGAGTCAGTCGTAGAAAAGTTTGGTGAGCTCCAACAGCAACATGTTCTTGGTGGTCTCGGATTTGTTATTAAAGTCCTCTTTGACTCGCGTGTTCATTTCTCTTCACCAGCAGAATGGGCTGCCTATAAATCAGAAGTAGATAGTCCAACTGTCCATGTCCGATCAGGCGATCCGCCCAACTAATCTTTTACTAATCTGTTCTACCCATCCTATTTAATCTCAAACAGCCGTCCATTCGGCCCTGGGTTCGCAACAACAACATCTTTTATTTTGTCCATCTGGCCGTTGCATTCATGAATGTGTCCGGCAAGAACGAGATAGAGCTGTTTGTGGTGTTCACGGATAAAAAAAGTGTAATCCTTGTTGCCGCAGTGCCCTCCACCTACTAAGTCAAGATTCGTGCCGTGGGGCGGACCGTGGAACAGCAGGACAACCTTGTCGTCTTTTTTTATTTTTTTGAATTGTTCTTTTCCCCAGCGGAGAAATGTTGTGTCCGTGAGCGCAAATCCGCCGCCGCCATAGCCCATAAAAACCGTATTTCCAAAGCGGCACATGGTGCGGTCAACCATGGTAATATTCTTGTACAGCGCGCTCTCTTTGCGCACGAGTGATGCAGATTCGTGGTTGCCATGTATGACGACAACAGGAATCCCAAGATCATTCATTTTTTTCAGCTGTGATTTCATCTTCTGGCCGAAAATCGTGAAATCACCACAACACACGGCAACATCAATCGGCAGTTTTTTTCTTTGTTCCTGCTGAATCACTTTTTGCAAGTGCTCCAACGGTTTCATGTTTCCATGCGTGTCGGTAAACGCGAGAATTTTCATGCGCCACCAACTCCCCGGATGAGAAGCACAGCAAGCACAACCGGTATCACCCACTGTATCCAGAAGATATACTGCGGTGGAATATGCCAATGGCCATCATTTATCATGCGGAGATATTCTTGCGGTTTCCATTTCCATGCAATAACCCAATACAACAGCAGGGCAGAAAACGGCAGATAATAGGTGCCCGTGAACCAGTCAATAGCGTCAAGGAACGGTTTTCCCGCAAGCGTAATTTTGTATCCAGCATAGCTTAGTGCCGACGGCAAACCCAAGAGAAGCACCAAGCCGGCGATGAGTTCAACTGCTTTTTTTCGCGTGTAGCCGCACGCGTCAATCAGGCCGGCGGCAACCACTTCGATCATTGACAATGTTGCGCCGAGCCCTGCGGCAAAAAGTACAAGGAAGAAAATAACAGCAAAGATATTCCCTCCAGTCATGTCGCCAAATATTTTTGGAAACACCACAAACGCAAGTTCAGGGCCCGAGCGCGGATCAATGCCGTACGCAAACACAAACGCGAATATCATGAGTCCGGCGAGAAACGCAACCAGCGTGTCAGCGATGGCAATCACCATAGCAGACAGCGGAATGCTGTCTTTGTGGTTTTCATAGCTTGCATACGTCAAATACACGCCATATCCAATAGAGAGCGAGAAAAACGCTTGGCCAACTGCTGCGAGCCACAGTGATGGATTTTTTGCTGCTTCAAGACTGGGCGTGAGGAAAAACAGAATTCCTTCGTATGCGTTCGGGAGCATGAGCGCGCGGATGAGAAGTATCAAGAGTGAGGCATACAACAAGGGAATTGTTATTTTACAAATTTGCTCAATGCCGCGCTGGATGCCGCGGGAGACCAGCCATGCCGTGCCCACAACAACAAGCACGAAAAAACCGACAGGGTAGAGCGTATGCGTAAACTCGCTGAACACCATCGGGCGGTTGATAAGGAAAAAAAGTGCGTACGCAAGTGTCCAACCGAGCACAACGGTGTAGTATGTTAGGATAACAAACGGCCCGGCAATGGCGATGAAACCAATGCTTCTTCCCCAGCGATGCAATTTTTGCAGCGTCGGAATGGTGGAATTCCTAAATTTTTTTCCCGCAGCAAGTTCAAGCATCAGCAACGGAATGCCGAAGAGCAAAATCACCAGAAGATATGGAATCAGAAACGCGCCGCCGCCGTGCTGTCCCGCGACATACGAGAACCGCCAGATGTTTCCCAAGCCAACCGCAGAGCCAATCGCTGCGAACAAAAATCCGAGATGGGTTTTCCAGTGCGTACGTTTCTTTGCGAGCCGGTGAACGCCGCTGCAAACTGTTCGAATATGGTGAAAGTGCGTCATCTCAGAATAGAATCTGGGTGAATGGTGTTTTTAAAGTTTCTTTTTTAAATCACCGCTCGATTTTTTCCCCACCCTGTTTCTTATAAAATCTTACAAAAAAGAAGAAATGAGATGGTACGACTGATGTGCAACACATTCGCCGTCATGCTCGTGGTGAGTGTGTGTTTTGTTCAGGTCGTTATGCACATCGGTCTGGATATCTCGCTCTGTTTTATCTAGCATCATCCCACCCGCGCATGAACGCAGCTTCTTCCGGCTGCATCTCGTCGTTGTCCAACAGCACGTCCCAGTTTTGTTCTGTGTCGTCAACTTCAAGGTATGATTCCTGCTCGGCGTTCAGCTCATTTTTTCGCGGCTTCCAGCGGAGCATGTGCTTGTGTGTCTGAAACAGCGGCCGTTGACCCCACAAGTGTTCGGGCACGCCTGCTTTTTCGATTCGCATACTCCCACCCCCTTCTTTTGTTCTACTGTTGTTCTATCCTCTTGTTCTATTTATGTGCTTGATAGAAACATTTATAATATATACTTTCTCTCTATATTATATATAGCTAGGTGGGGAGTATATCGTGCTGAAGAGGGTGCGCTATGGAAAGCAGAAAAATAATCGCGTTTGGCAGTTCGTCATTTGTCATCTCCCTGCCAAAGGCATGGATCAATCAAAACAAGCTGAAAAAAGGCGACGTGGTTCAGCTCGATGACAAAAAAACGGAATTGCTGGTCTATCCGACCAGAATCCAAAAAGACGAAGAGCCCAAGCACACGGTTATTCTCACTGATGACAAAGACCTCGATTACATTCGCACCAAAATTGTCTCATCGTATCTCAACGGCTACGGTGTTATCGACATCAAGGGCAGTCGGCTCGAACAGGACGCGGCGCACATCAAGACCATTCTCCGCAATCTGACAGGGCTTGAAATCATCCACCAATCCTCTGACAAAATCACGGCGAAAGACTTGCTTAACATCGGCGAAATAAATGTGGGCACGCTCATTCGCCGCATGGACAACATCGTGCGCTCGATGGTTATTGACGCCATCGACAGCCTGAACAAGGACCATTACACAAGCATTGTCGAGCGGGATATGGATCTGAACAGGCTCGCGTTTCTCGCATTTCGCGTTATCAAGGCCGCGCTCAGCGACAATGCGCTTGCAAAAAAACTAAATCTTTCAAACAGCGACCTTCTTCAGGACTGGCTGGTTGTTTCACGCCTCGAAAAAATCGGCGACCAGCAGAAGCGCATCGCGCGGCACCTCCGAAATGTTTCCATCCACAAAAAGCCAAAAGAAGAGCTCCACAAGATTTTGACGCTGATTCAAAACGACTACACCGACGTCATGACCGCGTATTATAAGAAAGACCTTGAGGCATCGTATCTGATTGACAACACGAACAGTGCGCGTATGCTTACTTGCAAAAATTATCTGGAAACAATTCGCGGCAATGAGCTCGTCGAAGTGGCGCGCACGATTGACCACGTCAAAAGCATGAGAACCGACATCAAGACGATTGCACGGGCGGTTATGGATGGCGAAACAACGAGCACCTCTCACCCAATATAACTCGTTTCAGTCACTTTATTCTTCTTCATCATCTGCGTGAGCTGGTCAGTGCGTTTCATGATTTCTTTTTCTACCTGCTGGATTTCCTCGTTCAGCGCTTTCAGGTTCATTTTCAGCTGTAATTTTTTTTCCAGCACCTTAAGAACTTCCTGGCTTCCTTTAACTCCCAAATAAAGAGGATGCGCGAATGTTTCAGCAAGCAGGCAGACGCCTTCAATATTTTTTTCTTTTGCCATGCCAATCAGCAGGCCCGTGGCGCCGATGATGGGTCCGACAATGCCATACAGTTTCGGTGAAACGGTGGTGCCTTTGATAAATTCCTGAACATATTTGTGGCTCGTGCCCGTGCACAGCACTTTCGGTTTCTGCGGCTCATCCTGCAGGCCGATGCCGCCGATGGCAATGAGCTCATAACACTTCAGTTCGACCATAAGGTTGAGCACGGTTTCAGAAAATTCATACGACGCGACTTCAGTGGTGGGCTGGATGTCACCAGCGAGAAACAGCAGGTCGCGCGCGCCGCCTTTTGTTTTTGCTTTGACATGATAAAATTCAATGCTCGGCAGTTCGACGAGGTTGTCTTCACGCACAAACACCGTGTGCGGCAGTGAATACGAAAAGAGCTCATAAATTTTTTTTGCCTTGAGCTCTTCAATCATAAAATCAACCGCAACTTTGCCGACGTTGCCAATGCCCGGAAGCCCTTCGATAAGGATTGGATTTTTTAATGCCGGCAGTTTCTTGACTGTTTGTTTTACTTTCCACGAAGTCATGTTCTGATTTGAGGCGGTTGAGTTTTTAAATGTTGTGTGGGTGCGGTGAGTGTTCCACAACAAACTTTAAATACCCTCATTCGCGTATCTCTAACCTAAAAGAGGCACCATGGCATTTCCACCTATTCAATTTGACAACCCCTTCGGCTGGTACGCGTTTTCCGGCGTTGCAGCCCTTGTGCTGCTCTACATGATCCGGCCGAAGATGATTGATGTCAAAATTCCCTCATTGATGTTTCTCATCAAACAGAAAGGCACCCGTGAAAAAAGCACGTTCCTTAAAAAGTTCACCACCAATGTTCTTTTTTTCCTGCAATTGATGCTGATCGCGCTTCTCGCCGCAGCTGCGACATCGCCGCTGATTTCCACAACGTATGACTCCACTGCGGAAAATACCATTATTGTGCTCGACGTGTCCGCCTCAATGCAGACAAAGGATGACAACGGCGTGCGGTTTGACACTGCGATAAAAACAGCAGCCGACTATGTGCGCGGCACGACGTCAATCATCCTCGCTGAAAGCGTGCCCCTTATTGTGTTGGACAAGGGCAGTGAAAGCAAAGCGCGCGACATTCTTTCACACCTCAACCCAAAAGAGACCAGCACGAATATCGGTGATTCGATGATTCTGGCAAATGACCTTGTCGGTGGAACAGGACAGTCCCAGCTCGATGGCCGTGTCATTGTCATCAGCGATTTCATGTGGACCGAGGGCGCTGACCCTGAAGTTATCAAAACAATGCTTGAATCCAGGGGCCTTGTGGTTGATTTCGTGAATGTTGCTGAAGATGCAGGAAAAAAGAAAAGCGCTCCGGGAAACATAGGATTTACCGATATGAACATTGGCAATCTTGAAACATCCATCACCATAAAAAATTATTTTGATGCAGACAAGGATGTTGTTGTCGAGGTAAAAAATGAAGATGGCGCGGCAAAGGCATTTTCCAAGCGGGTTCTTGCCCATTCCCTTGAAACACTCTCTTTTCCGACCATGGGCGGCGTGACCGTTGCCACGCTGAAAAACGCGCCGGGCTCTGACGCGCTTTCCGCAGACACGCTCGCCGCAGACAATTATCTTTTCATTAGCAACCCGAAAAAGGGTGGCATCAAAGTGCTCATCATTTCCAACAAGCCGAGCAAATTCCTCAAGACTGCATTTGAAGCATCCGGCGATGTCGTGGTTACCGAGTCAGAGCCACCCATCATTCCCCGTATCACACCAGAGGCATACGACATTGTTGTTTTTAATAAGGTTGACCCAAACAAAATTCTGACCGGCACCGTTGACGAACTACGCGCCTTTGTGCGGAGCGGCAAGTCATTCATTGGCACGTATCAGGAAGACCTCAGCGCGCTGAAGCTCAACGAACTTCTTCCGGTCACGCTGAAGCAAACATTCGGCGAATCGACGGTTGGAAAAGCAGTTGAAAACCAATTCACCAAAGATGTTGAATTCGGCTCGGTGAAGGCGCATTACGGCGCAGAAGCAGACAACGCGACCATTGTTCTCGCCACCGCGACCACCAGCGGCGCTCCGCTCATTGCGCTGAAAACCTACACTCCCGAAGGCAGCAGAACCGGCGCCAGCAACAACGGAAAAGTGATGTACTACGGCATTGACGACATCGAGAGCGATTTCAAAAATGCGCCTTCCTATCCAATTTTCTGGAATGGCATTCTCAACTTTATGGTGGGCGTGGAAAGCCTCAACAACTTCAACCACAAGACTGGAAAAATCTTTGCGTTCGACAACGAAATTCCCATCCAGACGCCGCACGCTGGCATTACGACGTCAAAACTCATCATGGACAATGCAGGAATCTACATTATCAATGGCGTGAAACACGCAGCGAATCTGGTGGACGAAAAAGAATCAGACGTGTACCAGACCGTGTCATTTAAAACTCTTACTGCTGATTCATACACACCAAAAAAAATTATCAAGGAAAAACAGGTCAGCCTTGAATTGTACTTGCTCATTGGCGCGCTGGCGTTTTTGCTTTTGGAGCTCCTCTATTCAAAATATCGGGGTGACTTTTAATGGCGCTCAATGAAACCGTTGCAGTACTAAGCGAACAGTTGCAGCATGTCAAAATAGTTGAAGGCCTGCGTTTTCTTGCGCTCGAATATATCAAAAAATTTCCCCTGAAATACCCGTATGTGCTCGGCTTTGTGCTCGCTGCAATACTCGTTTTCATGATTATCATCTACACTAATTTTGTTCGTTTCCCGACACGCGAAGAGAAAAAAGACTACAAAAAACAACTGCGTTTCTTCCGTTTTTTTATCGTCATCACGCGCTCTATCACTCTGCTCTTGCTTTTTGTCGCGCTCGCCGCTCCGTACACTTTCAAAGAAAAACAGATTGAAGGCGAGCCGGCAATTCTCGTGCTCTCTGATGCATCGACCTCATTCCAACTTCTTGACCCTTCGCTCACGATTGCAAAAGACCTGAAATCAAAACTGGAAAAGCGCGTTCCGACGTCAAGCGTTGACATTGCTTCCGGACTCCGTTCACCGATTGGTGACGGCATTTTGGGGGCGCTCCACGGTGATGACAGTGTTATTGTTGTTTCAGATGGCTATGCAAACTACGGCCGTGACCTTGGCGATGTTCTGTTGCTTGCATCAAAACTGAACACGACCATCAATGCGCTTGACCTTGCGCCGCAGCGCGCAGACACATCTGTTACTATTCAGGGGCCTGGAGGTGCAATTCTCGGAAGTGACATTGATCTGGTTGTTTCTGTTTCACAAGTTGGCAGCGTTGTGCCCTACAAAATTATTGTTGATATCGACGGCATTCCCGTCATTACAGCGCAGCCAACCGGCTCAAGTGTTTTTCCAATCGCCAAAAAGCTCGAACAGGGGCCGCATAAAATAACCGCAACACTGGTCATTGACTCGAACTATGATTCCTTTTCACAAAACAACGTGTTCTATAAAACCGTTCATGTGCTTCCCAAGCCGCACGTGTTATTTGTTGCGCCGCCGGCAACGCCGCTGACTGCAAAATTGCAGGAGTTGTACGAGGTTACGGTTGTTGAGCCGGCGAGCAGCGGCCAATACTTTTCGTCGCCTGAAGCCTTGATGCCGTATGCTGCTATTATTGTTGACAATGTTGCAGCAGGGGCGATGAATTCTGATCAGGTCAGCATTCTGACTGATTATGTGACTGACGGCGGCGGATTGTTTGTGGTTGGCGGCGAAAATAGTTTTGACCTCGGCAGCTACAAGGATTCCGTGCTTGAGCTTTTGCTGCCGGTGAAGAGTGGTAAGGGCGAAAAAAAGCCGGATGACAAATCAAACGTCGTCATTGTTATTGATATTTCAGGTAGTACCGGCGCAGGATTTGGCCCTGACGGCACAAAAGCGGTTGATGTTGAAAAAGCGCTCGCGGTCAAAGTGCTTGATGATATTACCGACAAAGATCGGGTTGGTGTGGTTGCCTTCAATTCTCAAGCGTTCCAAATTTCTCCGGTCACGCCGCTCAAAGACAAAAAGCAGGAACTTATTTCGATGATATCATCGCTCAAAGACGGCGGCGGAACCAACGTCATGGCTGGCATCATAGAAGCAGAACGCATGCTCATCAACATTCAGGGAAGCAATAACATAATCCTCATTTCCGATGGTGTGACCACTAAATCAGTGGAGGCGCTTGCACGAATTAAAATGGCGCAGTTGGGCGGCATCAAAACCTACGCCGTTGGTGTCGGCGGCAAGACCAACGAAAAATTCATGTCAGAGGCAGCAAATGTTGGCGGCGGAATTTATTTCCAGCCATCACAGGAGCAGCACCTAAAAATTCTTTTTGGCGATCCTGAAGACAAAAAAGGCCTCACGCTTACGGTACTCAATGAAAATCATTTTATCACCAAAGAGCTGACGCTGAGCGGCGAAGTGACCGGCTTCAACCAAGTCGTTCCCAAGTCCAGCGCAAATATGCTCATCACCACTGCTGCGGGCGATCCTTTAGTGACCGTCTGGCGATTCGGCTTGGGCCGCGTTGCGGCGCTGTCGACGGATGACGGTCACCAGTGGGGTGCGGCATTGCTGTCTGCACAGAACGCAAAAGTGTTTACTCGCATCATCAACTGGGTTATCGGTGACCCAAGCAAGACGCGCGGCTTTGGGGTGTTCACCGAAGATATCCGGCTGGGCGACAGCGGTGACATCACCTTGCGAAGCGACAAGGTTCCCCATTCTGACAAATTCCCCTTTGAAAAAATTGACACAAACACGTATCGTGCAAGCTTCACGCCGCGCGATATCGGCTTCTACGACGCGCTGGGCAACGTCATCGCCGTGAGCTATCCCAGCGAATACGAAAAGCTCGGTATCAACCCTGACCTCAAAAATTTGGTGTCAGTCACCGGTGGCGAGATGTTCACGAAAGACGACGTTGACAGCATTGTCGAAAAGGCAATTTCGACGTCAAAACGCAAAGAGACGCAGGAAACATCACTCCGCTGGCCCTTTTTGATGGCTGCGCTCGTGGTGTTTTTGTTTGAGGTGCTGGTGCGGAAGATACGGGAGAATATGTGACCAGTAGGCAGTAGGTTGTTGGGAGTCGATGGTCGTTGGTGGTGGCTATGCATGATGTTCATTCCTTCCAAAAAATCGTTCAGAAGCACTACAAAGAAAACGGCCGCGACCTGCCGTGGCGCCAGACAACTGACCCGTATCAAATTGTTGTTTCAGAAGTAATGCTCCAGCAGACGCAGGTTGACCGCGTGGTGAAAAAGTATGCAGAATTTGTTGCGCACTTTCCTGATTTTTCTTCGCTCGCCGCAGCGTCAGTTGGTGATGTGCTGCGCGCATGGCAGGGGTTGGGGTACAACCGGCGCGGGCTCATGCTGAAACAACTTGCCGAGACGGTTGTTGAAAAATACAGCAGCACACTTCCGAACGATCCTGCTCTTCTCGAAGAACTTCCGGGCATCGGTCCTGCAACCGCACAGTCGATTTGCGCGTTTGCCTTCAACGTGCCCGTTGTTTTTATTGAAACCAACATTCGCACCGTATTTATCCATCACTTTTTCAAGAACCGGAACAAGGAAAAAAAGGTGAGCGATGACGAGTTGCTTCCCTTGGTTGAAAAAACACTTGACAAAAAAAATCCGCGGCAGTGGTACAACGCGCTGATGGACTACGGCACCTTTTTGAAAAAAGAATTTGGGAACGCAAACGTTCGCAGCGCACAGTACGCTCGGCAAAGCAAATTTGAAGGCTCCAATCGGCAGGTGCGGGGCAGAATTCTGAAAGTATTAAGCACAGGTGCGCTTCGCCGGGCAGATCTTATCAAGAACGTCGGCCTTGCGCCGGAAAAAATCCGTAAAAACCTTATTCAATTACACAGCGAGGGGTTTCTTCGGGAAGAGCGCGGCATTGTTTCACTGGCATGAACTTTTTAAACCCTTTTTAAACCCGTCACGGTAAACTATATAAAGGGGCTCATCTCTGTCAACAGTATCAAAATCTTCACCGGGGAAACCATGGCCTACATCCGAAAAAACGTCAATCTTTTTTTGCTGCTGCTGCTCGTTGCCATTGTCGGTGCGGTTGCCGGCCTTTCTACCTATTACCAAATGACCTACAAAAATTTGTCCGTCAACTACGAAAACAAAATCAATGAAATCAGTGGCCTTGTGACTGATTTGCAGGTGCACCGCGAAAAGTTATCAGAAAAAGAACAAGCCCTGCAGGCAGAACAGCAGCGCGAGCAGGAACTTACCGGCCATTATGGCGAAATTAAGAACGAAAAAGAACAGCTTGCTGGCGACCTGCAAAAAAAGGGACAAGAGCTTGACGACACGGTTGGAAAGTTGCAGGCAAAAACTGCCGAGGCCAACAAAGCGACCTATGACCTGAGTCTTGCCCAGCAGCAAATTGAGCAGTTGAACGGGCAGGTAAGAAAATTCCAGAGCGAGGCAGCGACGTATCGCAGCAGCTGGCAGGCGTGTCAAGACCAGATTAACAGCCAACCGGCGGCATCATAAACTAATACTGTGACGTCATAAAAACTAAGGGGTACCATGCGCGGCTTTCAAAAAGTGGTGGATGAAATACGCTGGAGCGTTGCTCAGGTACTGCTGATTCCAACGCTGCTGAACGGCGTGATTGCGTTTCTTCTTTTTTATACTGTTCTTTCGTACTTCAATTTTTATCCGATGCTCTCATTTGTTCCAGCAGTGCTCATCGTCATCTACCAAACCGTACAGTTTCTGCGCATTGACAAAATCAAGCTCGTCGAACGGTACTACCCTGCGCTGCATGAAAAGCTGCGCACCGCAGCAGACTATGCAAACCAATCCGACATCATGGTTGATGAGCTCCATAAAGAAGTGCTCCACGACGTGCGCGACGTGGCAACATCCGCATTTCTAAGCAGGACTAACCTTGCGAAAAAAACATTCGCCGTCATTCTCTTATCATTTGTCCTCTTGTCCATCACTCACTTCAACCTTGATTCTGAATCCCTCAAGCTGAAAATCAAGGAAAAAATCGCGCAGGCCATTGACAAGGCGCTGGTGGAAAAGGGTGATAGCATTTTCAACAACACGCTCGAGCAGCGCGGCGGCTCGGGCGTCGGCGTCGGCATCAACACCGATATTTTCGGCAAGCAAAATCTGGCGAAACTCGGCGATGAACAGCTCGATGTTCTTATTAATCCGGCGAGCGTTGAGTTCAAAATCGGCAAAATTGAAGACCCAGAAAAAAAAGATTTCCAGTCAGTATTCCCCACCGATGTCTACCTTGAACAGTCAAAGAGCTACGAAGAAAAAATTCCTAAAGAACAGCAGGAACTGGTGAAGAAATATTTTAAGGAACTGGGCAAGGGATGATTTTTATATACTCATTTTTTACATAATAATTCCGCCCCAGTGTTCCCTCGACCAGGGCGGCACATATGTTTCTCGTTCTGCTTGTCGATGCATCTCATCTAATCCATCTAATCTCTGTTGGGTTCGCACAATACTTTCTTGTGATAGCCGAAGTGAACGGACATGTTCTCTTTTTGGATTTTCATGAAGTTCCAGTTTTGCTTTTCCACGTTTGTAACACCGAAGTGCACATTCATAATCTTTCGTTGTTTCTGCAATCTCTCCTTCAATACAGTCAAACTGCCCATTGCGTGGATCGATGTGTTGTGCTCTATTAATATGAATTTGTGCGTTATGGGACATGTTCAACACGAGTAATGTTGTTGCATAATCACCGTGATAGTCCGCATTTCCCGGCTCTTTTGTAATCGCCTCTTCAAAATAAGTAATAGTTTCACTGTTCCTGTTTCGTGCAGCAAGCGCCAGGGCAAGATGATACGCGGTTCTTCCTTTGCTTCCATTACTGTTGTATGCAAGGCGCGCAAGAGCAAGCACCCGTTTGCTTAGTTCTTGATCCCGCTCTGCGAGCTTTTTTTCGTAGAGTTCTCGCAGGCCTTCTTCAGTGGCATCAATTATCTGTTGGAGGGTGAACATGAACGGTGAATCTTGTTGGTTATTTAAAAATATACTTCTTTTTTGCAGGGGAACCACAACATTAAAAAACCACAACCATTATAAATATCCAAATTACAGAGCATTAAAAGGGGTCACCATGAAAAATTACGAAAAGCTCTTTGAAGGCATGCTGGCGCAGATCAACAAGGTCATTATCGGCCAGGATGAGATGATTGAGCAGCTTCTTGTTGGCATTCTTTGCAATTCAAATGTTCTTATTGAAGGATATCCCGGCCTTGCCAAGACGCTGACCATAAAAACTCTCGCTCAAGTAATGGACCTCTCATTTTCCCGTATACAAAACACGCCTGACCTAATGCCGTCCGACATCACCGGAACATACATCATCGAAGAGGTGGGCGGTAAGCGCCAGTTCAAATTTCAGAAAGGGCCTATTTTTGCAAATATCGTGCTTGCCGACGAAATAAACCGCGCGACACCCAAGACCCAATCAGCGTTGCTTGAAGCAATGCAGGAAAAACAAGTGACCGTTGGCAACACCACGTTCAAGCTTGATCTTCCGTTCTTTGTTCTTGCAACACAAAACCCGATTGAACAGGAAGGAACCTACCCTTTGCCTGAAGCGCAGGCCGACCGTTTCCTGCTCAAAATTAAAATGGGCTACCCCAAATTTGACGACGAAGTGCGCATTGTTGACCGGTACACATCCGAGGAAGAGCCGCCGAAATTGCCGGCGATTATTGACGCAAAAACATTGTTCGCGCTCCAGAATCTCGCGCGCCGCGTGCCAATCGCAACCGATCTAAAAAACAAAATTGTCAAGCTTGTTGCCATCACGCGCACGCAGAAAAACCTACTGGAATATGGTGCATCACCGCGCGCAAGTATCGGCTTGGTTCTCGCGGCAAAAGCGCACGCGCTCTTGAAAGGGCGGGCGCATGTTGCCAGCGAAGACATCGTGAAGATGGCGTATCCAGTCCTGCGGCACAGAATCATTCTTAACTTTGACGCCGAACGCAAGGGCATGACGACGGATGACGTGGTGACAGAATTGCTGAGTAAGTGAATTTTTCTTTCTCCAAGCGAAAACTATTTATATAAGTTATAATACATTATAATGCATGGCAGAACTCCTAACCGTCAAAGTGCGAAAGATAGGAACATCCCTCGGCGTCCTGCTTCCAAAAAAGCAGTTGGAGGCAGCAAACGTTAATGCAGGAGACGAATTGGAAATAGCCATTCTTCCCCACAAAAAAGACCTCTCTGGTTTTGGCATGGCCAAAGGCTTTATGCTCCCTTTTGTACGAGATAAGAAAGACCGTGCATTTTCATGAAGCTGTTTGATACCTCCGTGTGGATTGAATTTTTCAAAGGGTCCCCCTCCGGAGAACAGGTCAAATTAATTCTGCAAAAAGAACAGGTGTATACCAGCACTATAACCCTTGCTGAAATTTCCCGCTGGGCGCATGATAATTCCGGAGATATTCACCAGATTGTTCGGCATATTAAAAAAAATTCAGTGCTTATTCCCCTTGAGGAACCAATCCTCATCGAATGCGGAAAACAATATACCTCGTTACGAAAAATAAAGCCGAAAATGGGAATGATTGACATGCTTATCTATTTCAGCGCCCTTTTTCATGGATTGGATGTTTTGACAACGGATTCTGATTTTAAAGGACTGCCATCGGTTGAAATGCTTCAGTAATCTTTGCCAGCAGTATTTTGTGCAGTATTCCACATCATCATAAAAAACTGGTCATACGATTCAGCCGCTTCTTTCTGATGGATGATAACCCCAAGCGGTTTGTCAGTCCAGATAATGATGGCAACCTTGTCGTTGCGGATGATTGTTTCGGTCAGCGGCTCAAATCCAGCTTTTGTGTACCGTACCTCTACCTTCGGGTATTTTACTTCTGCTTTCCAGTGCGCGAGCGATTCGTTGAACATCAATTTTGCAGTGATTCCTTTTTGTGATCGTTTTTTATGGTAGCTTACCCACCATGCATCTCCCAGCATAAGAGATTTTGCCGTTGAGCCGAACGTGTGGTGTTCCTTGCCGCCGGCTTCGAGAAGTTCCAACAATAGTTGTTTAATTCCCTTGATGCCTCTAAACGTGATGATCTCTGGTTTTGCTTTGGCGAATTGTTGTTTGAGAAGAAGCTCAGGCAGGATTTCTTCAAATCGTTCTTTTTTTTGGTTGAGAAATTCAATAATATGTTTTGGATTTGCCGCCTGATACTGGTTGCGCTTGCCTTCTTTGACGAATGAGACAAACCCTTTCTCAACCAGCTTGTTCAGCGTCATGTGGACGACGGAGTTTTGGAGGCCAGTCTTGTCAAGTATTGGCCCTGCGGATGCCGTGCCGAGCTCTAGTAAGGCGAGATAGACCTTGATTTCCGCGTTGGTCAGGCCGATATCTTCGAGGATTTTTGTGTCCATATACTCCTCGATGGCGCTGTTGTATTTAAATCTTTCTTTTATCCTCCAATATTGGAGGACAATAATTTATATAGGTGCACATTGTTACTATTGAGTAATAATGATTAAATAAACTGGTGGGAGGAATCAAAATGAACTTTAAAAAATATTTAGTAAGCGCACTAGCGGCCTGCGAACTAGCTTTGGCACCAATAGCATCAGCTAAAGCAGCAGATGGAAGTATAGAAGCAATGTGTGGAGACAAACAATGTGTTCAGGATATAAAATCAAGCGGCTCTTTAACACCAACAATAGGAATTTTTGCGAGAGAAATAACTACAGTAGATTATACTAACCAAGTAGGAAATTTCGGTTTAGCGGATTTGACTCATAACGTTGTAGGTGGATTGGATGCTGTAACAGAAATTCAATATGTTCCTAACTTAGGGGCGCTACCCCGCGCAGGGGTGCAGTATTTCCGATCGGTAGGAGACGTTAGTGTGTATGCTTTAGCTACATCGAGCCTTACCAACCCAGTTTATGGCGAAGCTTTGGTAAATGTAAGTTATACACCTGCATTAACACCTGACTTAAGATTAATCCTTCGTCTTGAAGACGTTACCGATTTAAGTTCCAAAGGACATGACTTCAGTAAACAACGGCTCAGAGCAGGAGTGACAATTAGTGATAAACTTCAGTTAGGAGCTGCTGGAGACATCGTTGAGATTGGAAATTCCAGCAAACCTACTTACAATCTGGGCGGATTCGCAGGGTTGAAATTTTAATTTTTTTATTTTTTCAGATTCATAAAAAAACAAAAACCACGGAGAAAAAAATGGCAAAGAAAAACACAGCAAATACCAACACTAATGAGATCAACGCTATCGACGATATAGTGCGCAGGCCGAGCATGGAGCTCTGTTTGCGCTATCAGACCAGAATTCAATCTCTCATGAAAGATGAGATTAATCAGCACCGCTATGTCGGCCAGTCACAGCGTAAGCCCTCGCTTGATTATTACGATAACCGAACAGACGAAGATGAGCGCCAATTGTAAGTGGTCATCGAAACAGTATTTTTTTCCTTTTTATTCTCTTCCAAACATTTATAAATCTCTTCTCCCTTCTTTTTATGCATGCCCATCGACACCACCTTCCTCAAACAGCTTAACAGGTTTAATCTCGTTGTGCGCAAGCGGGTTACTTCCAGTTTTACTGGTGCACGGCAATCCATTTCAGCCGGCAGAGGACTCATCATCAAGGACCACCGCATCTACGCGCCGGGCGATGATTTCAGGACGATTGACTGGCGTGTGTTTGCAAGAACTGACAAGCTGCACGTCAAGAAGTATGAAGAAGAGCGCGACGTGCAAGTGCACTTAATTATCGATTCCAGTTCCAGTATGCATTTTGGCAAGCCGTTCACCAAGTTTGAATATGCAGCGATGCTCGGTCTGGGATACGCATACATGGCGATTGGCAACAATGAAAAATTCCAGTACTGCACGTTTGATGACGCACTGCGAACATTTCGTCCGCGGCGTGGCCGGCAGCAGCTCGGCATGATGATTGACCATTTTAATAGCACCACGCCGGAAGGCGTTTCACGATTTGCCGAAGCATTGGAAAAATACAATCAGTTTCTGAAAACGCGCTCGCTCGTGGTTATCATCTCTGATTTTCTTATCGGCATTGAAGAAATTCAGCTTGCGCTCTCAAAGCTTGGCGACCATGAAATTACCGTCATCCAAGTGTTGGACAAATCAGAAATTGATTTGAACCTCAAAGGCAACCTGCGGCTTCACGACGTTGAAACAAAAGGCATTTTGCAAACATTTATATCGCGTCGGCTTCGCTATGATTATCAGGACCAGCTCAAGAATCACATTTTGTCGGTGGAAAAAGCGTGCACATCGCTCGGCATGCATTACAAGCTCGTCTCAACTGAAAAACCAATTTTTGACACATTTTATGAACTGCTGAAACAATAAGGGGGCAAAACCATGGAAAAAAGCAACCACATCCTTATCATCTTAAGTGTCGGCATTGTTCTGTTGGGCATTGCTGCAGTGCTTGGTCCAAATCTTGCTGACAACAACATGCAGCAGGAAACAATCACTGCATCCGGCACGGCACAGCTCGAAGCAGTTGCCGATGAATTAACCATCAATTTGCGTGTTGAGAGCTCAGCAAAAACCGCTGAAGAAGCGCAGAAACTGACTGCTGAAAAAACTGACGCGCTCATGGCGTCACTCACCGAACTTGTCAAAAAAGAAGACATTGAAACAAGTTATTATTCAGTGCAGGAATGGCGCGAGTGGGAACACGAAAAGAATGTGTTGAAAGGTTACAAAGGAACTCATTCACTGAAAATCACCCTCACTGACACAACGCTTGCCGGAAAAATTCTTGACAGCGCAGTTGCCAGCGGCGCATTTGTTGACTACCTCAACTTCGGCTTTTCAAAAGCAAAAGAAAAAGAGCTCAAGGGACAAGCATTGAAGGAAGCGGCGCAGCAGGCGAAACTAAAAGCAGAATCCGTTGCTGGAGGACTTGGTGTTCAGCTGGGCGACATTGTGTCAGTGTCTGAATCAGAATCCAATTATCCGATGTACCGCATGGGAGGCCCTGAAATGATGATGGCAAAGGCCGACGCTGCTGAACCATCCATCTCGCCGCAGACGCTCCAAGTCACTGCACAGGTAAGTGTAGCGTATGAGATTGAATAGGTTGGGGGCAACGCTTAAATACTCTCTTCTTTTTCTTCTTTTTTATGTCACAAAAAACCTCTATTTTCTATGCCTTACTTTTATCCCTTTTTCCTCTCCGTTCGTACGCTCTTGGCTCGGCACAACACCTAGTGCAGCCGGGTGAAAATCCTACTAAAATCAGTCGTAAACAGGGCGTTACGCTTGACGAACTCATGAACTGTAACCCAGAAATAAACCCGAGAAACTTGCAGCAGGGGCAGAACATAACACTCCATCGGACGTATACGATTAAAGACGGCGACCGCCTTTCTGAAATAGCGCGTGAACAGAGACTCACCCTCACTGAACTGTTAGATTATAACCCTGCCATAAAAGACGAAGATGAGATAGTGGCGGGCAAGACTATGGCTATTCCTTGCAGAAGCCAACCTCTGCAGCAAAGAAAAAAAGCACAAACAGCCAAAGACGACCATGAGCAGGACTCGAATCACGTTGGCGTTCATCATTCTCATCGCAAACAAAAAAAGCAACCTGCAAAAGTACGATTTCCTAGCGGTCTTGAATTGGAAATTGTGACCGACCCAAAACTTGTCGGAGCGGACGGTCTTTTTTATGCACCGGCAAACTCCCCGCCACTTCTTAAGCTCCGGAGAAGCGATCTCAGCAGGCGTCTTTCGCCTCATTTTACTGTTGGAGAATTTGCTCGTGCAGAAGAAGAAAACTGTGTAGCTCCCTATCTCAAAGCGGGGCATGTGTACAAAATGGGTGGGGATTTCTATTTCAGCTACCTTCGACTTGACCGCCAGCTTCTCGATCGGCTGGAACGGCTGCGCGCAGCATACAACAACACCCTCCAAATCGATGAAGGATATCGCCCGTCAGTCTATAATCACCCTTGTGCAGGCGGTGCACGAAGAAGCATGCATGTCAGCGGAATGGCGGCAGATATTGACAGCTCTGACAGGAAACTGTACCGGCGCGCTGACGCCCTGTTCAAAAAAGGCGGAGTTGGCAGAGGTCCGTCCATAATTCATGTTGACACGCGAAGAAATCATGCGCGATGGAATTATTAACGCGAAGCGCTGTTCGGCGCAACGCTTAAATACCTCCTTCTTTTTTCTTTCTTTTATGAACCAAATAACCAACGAGCGCCTTGAAAAATACGTTCGGATTACCGGCGAGGCGCTCGCAAAAGCAAAAGCTGCGCCGCAGTTGAAAAAAGCTGAAGCAGCCGATGTTCTTGACATGGCACAGCGGTACTATGACGACGCACTGCATTTCAAGCAGAAAGGCGAAATTGTCAATGCCTTCGCCTGCCTTAATTATGCGCATGGGTGGCTCGACGCGGGTGCTCGTCTTGGCTTGTTCAAGGTGAATGACAGCAGACTGTTTACGGTTGATGATGAATGAAAGACATTACAGATACTCTCTTTGAAAGATTGCCCGAAAAATATGCCACCCTTCAAGATCGTCTTTTAGGGCTTGTCATGCACACCATTAGTGAAGATAAAAAAAGGCATAACTATTATGCAACGCCTGATGAATCATCCAGATTTCTTTCGTATGTTGACGACTTGTGCCATGGCAGAGTTGCAAGAACACGGCAACCTCATAGATTTGGTTACATTGGAAAACACCTTCAGAGGTATGTCAGCCATTTTGTTGCCAATTATGCCTTTCTCGCCGCCGGCAAAGAAAAATATCGTCCATTTGACCGGATAAAATATTTTGGTTATACCACTCCTTTACTTTTTGCTGGAGCCACGGCCTCAATTGCCTACAAAATCTATACTTCTAAAGGGGCTCCAAGCCTCTCTGATTTGTTTCTTACGTTGGCCGGTCTCGGTGTCTATACCTATTGTTCACGCCGAGAAAAAAAACTTAAACAATCTATAGAAAAAGAATTACACACGATTGCTACAAATCAGTATCTTCTAAAAAGTGTTTTTTCTTCACACCGAGAGGCAATCCACCTTACTCTTAATCCATTAGAAAAGTTATGATGCAACCGAAATCAGTACCGCCCCAACAACCATCAGTGTCGCAGCAGTAAACCGTATCGCCTTATGTTTCTCCTGCAACAACTGCCCACCCATCAGCACGGCGAACAGCGCGCTGGTCTGCCGCAGCCCAGTGGCATAACTCACTTTTTCCAGCGAAAGCGCTGCAAGCGTGAGCGCATAGCCGGTGACGCCGAGAAAGCCATTTAACAGAATCATTTTTTTGTTTTCCCTGACTTCGCGCAGCATCATGCCGCGTTTTTTTGTGAAGACAAAGAACGAGAAAAAAATAAAGCCAAACACCGTGAAATAATAGGTGAATACCATTGGGTGCACTGCCGAAACGCCGGCTTTGTCGATGAGCGAATAGGCAGTGACCAAGAGCAGCGTGACAAACGCCCATTGTGTTGCACGCTCATGCACTATCGCTTTGATTGGGTCAAAAAGCGTTTTCAGCGTCACGGTTTTCATGTTGACGACGTACACACCCACCACCATCAGCAGAATCCCCAAAAATCCAACCAGCGAAATGTGTTCATTCAAGAAAATCCATGCGAACGGAACTACAAGCAGCGGCGCGGCGCGCATAATCGGATAGACATGCGATAAGTCACCATCTTCGTATGCCCTGCTGTGGGTTATCCAATACGTTCCGTGGATAATGCCTGACACAATGCCGATAAGAATGCCCGTGCCGCCGCCTGCTCCGTTTTTCCAAAAATAATATGCAAACACCGGCAGAAAAAGCACCGCGCCAACCAGCTCATACCACCACACAAACACCTGCTTGTCATTGGATTTTTTGGTGTAGAAATTTCGCACGGCGTGCATCACTGCAGAGAGGAGAATAAGTCCCACTGCAATCAGATTCATGCACTTTCCTCTTTTCGCCCATAGGCACTGGGCTCCATAAATACTTTTTCAATTTTCACGGCAAGCCCTTTTTCTTTTTCCAGAATCTCAATGCTCGTCATCTGCGCATCACCGAGCGCAATTAGTTCTCCTTTGAGTGTCATGACCGCGACGCGTGTTCCCTTTTCGATGTCTGTTTCCACTTTTGCAACGCCCGGCATCTTCAGGTCGGCGCCGTGGCAAAGCGTAGAGACAGCACTGTCAAGCGCCCATATTTTTGGAAGATGGGCAACTGCGCACTCGACGGGCTGTATGATTTTTCTGAGCTGTTTTTCCTCGCCATTTTTTTCATAATACCACCATGCGTCTTGCAAATCTTGCAGTGTCGCAAGCGTGTCTTCCTTAAATGGTCCTGCTTTTGTTCTTCTCAATTCCGCCATGTGGGCGCCACAGCCAAGTTTCTCACCGATGTCGTGGCATAATTTCCGGATGTAGGTGCCTGCCTGACAGCCGACGCGAAACAACACGTCATTCTCTGCGATTTCAAGAATCTCAAAATAGTATATGTCACGCTCCCGCTCTTCGCGTTTGACGGCAGATTTTCTTGGCGGGAGCTGGTCAATAGTGCCGGTGAATGCCTTGATTGCTTTTTTTAATTCTTCTTCAGCAACAGGCTTATGGAGATGCATGACACCGACGTATTCCTTGCCGGCGGTCAGAAGTGAGTGCGTCACTTTGGTGGCGTGGGAGAGCGCAACCGGAAGTACACCGGTGACGTTTGGGTCCAATGTTCCTGAATGGCCTGATTTTGAAATGCTGAGAATCTTTTGCACATACGCGCTGACCTGATGGCTCGTCGGGCCGCGGGGCTTGTCGATGTTCACCACACCATATTTGATGAGTTCTTTGATGGGGCGTTGTTCGGGAATACAGCCACGTGTAGGGTCGGCTGGTGTGTCGCGCTTGACGAGGATTTTTCGCGTTGCAATTTCGAAGGGGAGTTGGTGCATAAGTAATCAAAGAAAGCAGGGCTTTAATAAGGTTTTCTGTTTGAAGAGACAAACTATAAATAGAACTGTCTCTCTTTCAGCAGTATTTCAGACGGTAGTCTTCAAATCGGAGGGACAACTATGAACAAAGGAAAAAATATCGCGCTCTGGGTGGTGCAAGTGCTTCTTGCCGCACTCTTTCTATTTGCCGGCACGATGAAGTTTATAATGCCGATAGAAGAGATGACAAAACAGATGCCCCTGCCAGCGCTCTTTATCTATTTCATTGGCGTTGCAGAAATACTTGGTGGACTTGGCCTCGTGCTTCCAATGCTGCTTCGCATAAAGCCAAAGCTAACTCCCATCGCAGCAGGCGGACTCTTCATCATTATGGCCGGCGCAACGGTGATTTCAGTGATGATTGGCGGCGTTGCAACAGCGGTATTTCCCTTTGCCGTAACCGTGCTCTGCGCTGTTGTTGCCTATTGTCGTTGGTGAATTTTTTTATTTTTTATTTTTTTAATAAGCCATCTAAAAAATTAAAAAATGCACAAACAAAGCGTGAGGTGAACTGTCATGAATCGCGTTGTACACTTTGAAATTCAGGCAGAAAATCCTGAACAAGCAGCAACATTTTATAAAAAAATATTCGGATGGACTATCCAAAAATGGGACAGCCCTGTTATGGAATATTGGATGGTTATGACTGCAGAAAAAGACAGCAAAGAGCCGGGAATCAATGGTGGCTTGTTGCGCCGTCCAGCAAAGACGCCGCCACAACAGTGCGGCACGAATGCCTTTGTCTGCACGGTGCAAGTTGATAACTTTGACGAAACCACAAAAAAAATTATAGCCGCTGGCGGTGTGGTCGCGATGCCAAAATTCGCGATTCCTAAAATGGCATGGCAGGGATATTTCCTTGACACTGAAGGCAATACGTTTGGAGTCCATCAAGCCGATGTGAATGCTGAATAAAATGTATTCTTCTTTTTATTTCTTATCCATACACGTTGTCGTGATGGTCATAATCAAGAAATGAAACAAAATCAGTTGCAGGGTTGTAGGAAAAAATGAGAACAAAATGGCTGGCGATGTGTACCCGCTTTCGGTCTTTCATGCTGCCGCTTAGATTTTTATAATGCTCGATGTCAAGACACGTTATCACTTCTTCTATTTTCTTCATGATTGCTTCATATGCAACAGGGTCTTTTTTATGAAGCTTTTTAAGAATTTTCTCAAGTTCGGGCTTGATTTCGAATTCACGCATGTTCTATCCGCGCTCTGAGTGCTTCAATGCTTTTGAACGGAATGCCCTTCTGTTTCTCAATCTTCTTCAATTTTTCAGCATATTCCGGCCGTAAATGAGGTTCGAGAATCTCTTGTTCAAACCTCTCAATAACAAAATTAATAGCATCTGATTTGGTGGTGAGGCCGTACTTTCCTTTTACTATAGTAAGCACGCGGTCTTCATGTTCATTCAGGTGTATAAGCGCTTGGGTCATAGGTATCACATCACAATTTGTTACTTTTAATAATAAAATGTAACACTTTTATATAAAGCTTCTTGTTTTGAGATACACAAAATATTTAAAAACACCGTCCCCTGTTTGATAGGTATGAAACTCATTATCCTTGCGCTTGTTTTCAGCTCCATTTTTCTCACCGCCTGCTCCGGCAAATATGATTCCTTTGCAACCTGCCTCACGGAAAAAGGTGCAGTGATGTACGGCACGGACTGGTGTTCACATTGTAAAGCGCAGAAGGAATTATTCGGACGCTCGTTTAGAAACATTATCTATGTCAACTGCGACAAGGCGCCGGACCAATGCGATGCCGCTGGGGTTGAAGGATTCCCTACTTGGGTGATTGGCAACCAGAGCTCTTCAGGGACACAGCCGTTAGATAAGCTCGCAGTCATGACTGGGTGTCAGCTTGCATAAGCAAGAAAAAATGCTTACTCTTTTGCGCATCGCGCTCGGCTTTGTCTTCGGCTGGTTTGCAATAAAATCATTGATCGACCCAACGTGGGGCATGAGCTGGTGCCCGCCGTGGGTCACCAGTATTTCACCTGTGCCCTTACCAGTTATGGTCTTGATAACCAGCATTCTTGAAATTCCCGTGAGCATTTCTTTTATTCTTGGCCTGCATACCAAATACTTCGCATGGCTCGGCATGGCACTGCTGCTCGGGATTATCATCGCGCTCGGCGGCCCTGCAAATGATGTCGGCGTGCGCGATATTGGATTGTTTTTTGCAGTGGCATTATTCACCGTGATAGAGCCGACGAAGTGGAGTGTTGATGCGCTGATTAAAAAGTAATCATTTTGTTATGCCTATCTCTTTACCATAATCTATAAATAATACCTGATCCTTGCTCTTGTAATGGTACATTCAGTGTTCACCCGGCCAGTAGACCTTTCGCATTTGCTCGGTTACTTTTTAGATAGGATAGAAGGAGATGATTATATCCCGCCAGAGGGGGAGAAATGTAATCCTCATCAGTTGGAACTGGTTCTCAACCAAGACGATCTTAGTATTCGTGTTTTACACGACGAGGGGGCATGGCAGAATGTGCTTCCGCCCTGGTATCGTACTGCGGAAATACGCCGCCAACAAGGATTCACTTCCGATTACTTTCGACAGATTTCTGCTCAGGCAGAAGCTTCTGCGGAGTGGAAAACCAAGGACGGCACTCCCGTGCTTACTCGCGAGCACCCTTCTCATATTGCTCCAGTATTATGCTTTCTCGAAGTTGTCCGAGAGTCGGAACGGATTCTGTTCACCACATTGGGCTACGTTGTGGCGGAGAAAGAATCGCTCCGAAGAGAACCACTTCGACTTCATAATGGGGGTACTGTCTATCCGCGGTGAATTCCTCTTTTGTTCTCTTTTAGAAATGTCCCCTATTAGTCGTTAGCCACTAAAACTTATTGCACCTAACTTATGCGATTAAGAGAAGTTTATTTTTCAGAGATTGGCGAGGCTGAGGCAACCCACAGCCGAGACCCTCGAAAAATAAATTTGGGTGGAGAAACCTGCAAGGTTTCGGAACCGTTAAATTCCTGTTCTATTCTCCCGAATACTTGGAGGGATTGATTTTTAGTGCAACGATGCCGAAGGCAAAAAATCAAAGTAATTTCAGGGGCGTATTCAATCAAGCGAACAAAGTGAGCAATAAAGAATAAGTATCAAGGGGCAATTTTCAGTCGTCGTTTCGTAGGGGGGAATTCCGTAGTTTTTGCTTCTTTTTACAAAAAAAGAAGAGTTTAGAGGATTTAAGCTTATTTATTCCCTTTAGCTCTATTGTGAGTTTTGCATAGCATTTGACAATTTTTAATATCGGTCTTTCCACCTTTACTCCAAGCACTAACATGGTCGGCGTCCATTTCATCCATTTTCCATATTTTACTTTTGTTAGCAGTGTGCCCAATAGCACAAAGAGGGCAATTTGATTTGCCTTTCTTTTTCGCTTCATCTGTTTGAGCTATATAAACAACCTTTTTTGTTGCTTCATCAAAAACTCGCACATCAAGAAGTTTCGTGTCTTTTTCTCCACCTAAAATGTATTCAAACACTCCTCTTCGATTTTTAACATAAGGGTCCGAATATAATCTGTGGACCGCAGCCGATATTTTTTTAGGGTCATATCTTTTTTTATGATATTCCTCGTAAAATCGTCCCCACTCTAATCCACTCATCTCACTTTCTACATCAATAAATGTGTTAGATATCCAATCAATTACTTTATTAAAGTAGGTTTTTAGTTCATTAATATTTTTGTCATAACGATGTTTACTCATATAATCATCAATTTTACCTTTGCTCACCCAGTCTAGTGCTCTTGCTAAAAAATCTTGCCTTTTTACATTTCCATTGACATAAGCCCCCCATTTCTGTATATTGGAGTTTTGAGAATTGCTAAATTCTGCTTTTGCAAGAGTTACAAATGGTCCAGAAAAAATTGCATTAAAAATTTCCTGTTCATTTAATGGCACTCCAGCAATATTGACTGTCTGAAACCATTCTCTTATTTCACTTTCTGTTCCTTCACATTCATAAATCAATAATTTAGTTTGCATTATTGTTTCTTGTTTATTTACTGCAATACCGCCGAAATATTGTTCCATATCATTTTCATCTTTAACTGCAAATTTTTCTGTTACATATCGTCCAACACTAGTAATTCTTTGTTGTCCATCTAAAACTTCAAATTTATCTTTTCCAACTTTATTGAAATAAAAAAGTCCAATTGGATATCCTTTCAAAATTGACTTTATTACGGCTACATCTTTTTTCCCATCTGCATAAATATAATTTCTCTGATATTCTGGCTGAATCGTTAAATTTCCATTTAAGCCAAAAAGTCCCTTGCCTTCCAATTCATTATAAACAAATCCTTCGCAAATTTCTTTGACTGAATATTCTTTTAGTGTTGTTTTCATGATTTTCTACCCTTAACTTTTTTATGTTTAATAAGTATTCTGCTATATACTCTTTCACCATACACTATTCCACACCCACCCCTATCTTCGGGATGTTTCTTATATTTTAAGCTGTCTAGAATTGCTCTTGGTGCAGATGCACGCGTATTTCCACTTGCTTGCCAAATTATTTCAAACTGGTCTGGAGAATACTTATCTAAAAAACTAATTGGAACACCCATAACCCCTTCATAATCAGAAGGAATAGCATCGGTAAAAGAAATGTCTATAGCATCATAGTTATCATATTTATCATAAGAGTTTTTACCTTTCATCTTTTTATTATATTTTAAATTATCCGCAATAGTCATCAAAGTCATTGTTTGATGACGCCGCCCATGATCAAGATTTGTGAACCAGCAAGAATTTCCTAGTCTCGTATAATTTCCCACATATCCTAGTCGTGCAGCTTTTTGTCTATCTCCTTCTGCAACTTCCGCTCCTTCTGGAACACCAAAAACCATATCACTTCCATTACCAGTTGCTCCTAACCATAGTTTATTCTCTTTAATCAACGGGAAAACTTCTTTGTATATAATTGAGCCCATATTTCCAATAAGCAAAAATTTCTTTTTTGCTTCTACTATCCAAGCCAAGAACTCCCTGAACAAACTAAATGGAGGATTGGTGATTATTATGTCTGCTTCATCTCTTAATTTCTTTACTTCTGAAATCTCCATCTCCACCCATATACTGCCAATCCAAATCCTCTATGTCTATTCTGTTATCTCCTGTTTCATCCTTGGTAAGAGTAAAAATCTTTCCTTTTGTTCTGGTTTTATTTTTATCAAACTTAGGACTCTTTTTTTCAAAAAGAGTCGTCTGATAACCATCCTTATAGCGTTTACTTTCAACAGCATAACTTGTGGAAATCAATTTTTTCAATTTAAACTTTTCAAAATTCTGTGCAAAATACTTTGTGAAATTACTCCACTCGGGATCATCACAAGGCAAAAATATTACTTTGTCCTTAAAAACATCAGGATTAAATTCAATATACGCATTCACTTCTTTCTCAATATCCTGATATTGAGTATAAAACTCATCGTTTTTTGCATTCTTCGCTCGTGATAAAGGAGTATTTGCCATATTTAAATAAAATAGAGATATTCATATATAAATGTTCTTCTGTTTTATTTTTTCGCAGAAAAAGACACTATGTCCGTAGGACTCGGAATTCCCCCTCGTTCGTTTCGTTTTTAGTTTAGTTTTTAGAAAATTGCCCCCTTCGTTAGCCCCTGAAATTATTGAATAGAACATCGGAATTTAACGAAGTTTTTTCTCCTCCAAAATCCGAGCCTCGAAAAATGAGGCAACCCACATTTTTCAGAGATGCGAGGATTTTGAGAGATGAGAAAAAATTTGGGAAACCGAAGTGCAACGAGGTTTCCGTTAAATTCCTGTTAGCCGACCCGAGCGAAGCGAGAGTGCAACGGGGTCGTAGTGAGCGAAGCGAACGGAGAAGTATTTTTCTCGCCGAAAATTCCATTGCCACCGTAGTTTTTTGAAATGATTTCTTTTATTAATCACGAACAGAGTGAGACTAACTTTAGGGGTTAAGAGTTTTCTAGTTTTTACATCGAGGGGGACAATCTTTTTACTTTTTAGCGTAGACTAATGCGGTGTTAAATTTCTGATAAACTACATTTACCTCTCTGAAACCAATCTCTCGAAGCCATTTTACTTGGTTTTCTAAAGGAGCAAGTTTGTTTAAGAATTTGTGATGGTGCGCCCATTCTCTTAATGATTCTTCATTTTCTGCGTGTTCAACAAGATGATGGTAATGTCTTGCTTCATTTAAAGCTGCTTCTGTTCTGTCTTTATATGTAACCAAATCTCCAAAAATGAAAGAACCATCTTCAGCTATGGAATGGTATATTTTTTGAAAAAGAGACTTTTTATCTTTATTGGTCTTTTGGTGGTGTATTCCTACAACAGAAACTACGAGGTCGTTATCATTTGGAAGATCAATTTGTGAATAATCACCATTTACAAATGTTATATTATATTGAGATAAACGTCTTCTTGCTCCTGCGAGCATTTGCTCAGAGAAATCAACTGCTGTATATTCCGCATTTGGCATTTGTCTTAATATTCTTTCTGCTGTTAATCCTGTTCCAACTCCTAATTCTAAGACTTTAACTTTTCCTCTTGAAATATACTCTCTTTGAATAATTTGGTCTATGTGTCTATGAAGTTCCTCATGTCCTGGAATAGAGCGAGCAATATCATCGTCATATTTTTTTGTTTCGTAATGATCATAATTTAATTCATCCGGTTTAACATTTGTTGCCATTTTTTACCTCTTTGCCCACAATCCTGCGGTATTGTCTTGTTTGTATATTCCCGAATAATGTTCTATTCCATTATGGGCAATTTCATTAACAGCAGAAATTAATCTTGTAACATCTTCTTGATTATTCACTAAGCCAAAACTAGCCCTAACAACTCCGGGAATACTTCTTGTAATTCCTCTATCAATTTCTTCTGAGATTTTTTGGTCTTGTTCATCAGAGATATTCTTGATTTTTCTCATGAATTCATAAGTACAGAATGAACCTGCTCGTACACCAATCCCATAATCATCTCTTAGGATTTCAGCAGTTAATCGGCTATCTGTTCCTCTAATATCAAAAGGAATGACGCTGCCTAATTCTGATTCAGAGACATAAACTGTTACGCCATCAGTTTGCTTTAATCCTCTGAAAGCAGTTCTAACTAAATCAGATTCATATTCGTGAATACGATCATAGCCAATGAAGTCTAATATTTCGGTTGCTTTTGCGATGGAAATCGCACCAACAGCATTAGGTGTTCCTGGATCATGAGCCTGAACTGTTGGAAATCTCTTTAATTGTAAATCTCTTGAGATATAAGTAAGGTTTCCTCCGCCAATTTGATAGGGAACAGCTTGATCAAAAAATTCTTTTGGTCCAACAAGAACGCCTCCACCAAAAGGAGCATACATTTTATGTCCTGAAAAAGCAACAAAATCTAAATGTTTTGGATTATTAAGTGGAAGAACATTTACTTTCTGATGTTGGATTAATTGACAAGCATCTACTAAAATTTTAGCACCATATTTATGTGCAATTTCTGCTAAATCGTGAATTGGGGGTTTATATCCTGTAACATTAGAACTGCCCGTAATAGCAAGAAGTTTTATGTCATCATTCGTTCTGAACATTTCTTCAACATCTTCAATATTCAAAGTTCCATTGGGTTTTGTTCTATATTGCACTACTTTATTTCCAGCTAACCAAGGAAGTAGATTAGAAGAATGTTCAATATCAGAAACTAGGACTTTTCCAGGGATTCTTGACCATAATTGAGTAGCGTGATTAATAGCTTCAGTAGTGTTTTTAGTGAAAACAACATAACTGTCTAAAGAAGCTCCCGTAAACTGCTGAATTCTAGCTCTTGCTTGTTCATAACTTTGAGTAGATATTATTGATCTCTGTCCAGAACCTCTGTGAACACTGCCATAAGTTCTTAGGAATTCAGCGACAGCGTTATTTACTGCTGAGAAAGGGATTGTAGTAGCAGCATTGTCTAGATTAACATCTCTAACTGTTTCTCTAGTAGTCTCTACTAAAAGTTCCAGACTTTCCTCTGGGAAAAGAGGCTTTATTTCTTCTTCCCAATTTATAGTTTGTCTTTGCATAGTGGTAACCATAACGGAACAAGTATATAAGTGTGGTCTCCCCCCAAGTGGGTTACCATTAGAAAGATTAATAAAGAATGAGCATATTCATGTTAAAATGGATGAAACTTTGCTTGAAAAATTAGGATTGACTAAGGGAGAAATTAAAGTCTATTTGGCTCTCAATAAATTAGGAGAATCCTCTATTGGACCTATTGGTAAGGAAAGTAAAGTCTCTAAATCCAAGATGTATGATATTCTTGACAAATTAATTGAAAAAGGGTTAGTTGGTTATATCACAAAAGAGGGAACAAAGTATTTTATGGCAAATGATCCTTACATGATTTTAGAGTATATTGAAAAGAAAGAAGATGAATTGGGCAATACCAAAAAAGAAGTTGTTGCTGAAGTTTTACCTCAATTGATGATGCAGAGAGCTTCTGTTTCTAAGAAGAGAGTTGCAGAGATGTATGAAGGATTGAATGGAATAAAAGCAATAAGAGAAGAATTAATGCAGACATTCAAAGCAGGAGATACTCTTTTAGTTCTGGGCGCACCTAAAGTTGCTAATGTCAAGTGGGAAGGTTGGTTTTTAGATTTTCACAAGAGAAGAATTCAAAGAAAAGTGAAGATGAAGATTGTTTATAACGCTAATGCTCAAGAATATGGAAAAATCAGAGAGAAAATGAAATTGACAGAAGTTCGTTATCTTCCGAATAAATTAGTTAGTCCTAATTGGATTGATATTTTTCCAGAAGCTGTTTTGTTTGTCATGGTTTTAAATAATCCTATTGCTTTCGTAGTAAGAGATGTCGAGTTAGCGAATAGTTTTAGATCCTACTTTGATATCATGTGGAAGAATTCTATGTCGTAAAAGATTGTCCCCCCTGTTAGTTTAGTTTCTTTACTCTTAACCCCATTAATTCATTTCAAAAAATTTGGGAGAACGAAGTGAACCGCTAAATCAATGTTAGGTTTAGTTGTGAAGCAATTGAAGTATTCGTTTTTCGTTTTGTCGATTTAGCGAAGGTGGCGATGGTTAGAATTTTCGGAAACGAACGCAGAGAGTGCACCTGCAAGGCGAGAAAAATATTTTGGCTAACGTCAGGGATATACGAAGTTTTTCTGTAGCGTAGCGGAAGAAAAATTTGGGTGAGGGGCGAGCCGAGCACCGAACCGTATATCCCTTGTTATGTGTCCCGACGACTGAAAGGAGGAGAGCGCAGCGTGGTCGAAGCGAAGCGGAGAAGTTGTGCCCTATCCCGTTACTTCAGTCTTTTTTGTTGAATCAAAATTAATAAAGAATATTGTCGAAACAACCGTAAAGAATGACACAAGAATGTCTATAAGTGTATCCGTCGCAATACTTGTAAGAAAATTTTCAGGTAAAAACCAATAAGGGACTCCTCCAATCATTCCAACGATAAATCCTAGTATTCCAAAAACAATAGAATAACCTGCAACTGTCCACCATCTTCCTTTCACGATTTGTTTGCTATGGTCTAGAGCATCTTTACCGGATTTATCGTTTAATATAACTACAAAGGTAACAAATATCCAATAAACATAGAAGATAATTCCTGGGACAATCAATAATAATGTCAATCCTAATGAAAATATTCCCAGAATAATGTTTGTTCCAATCGCCGCACCCCATCTGGAAAGTGATTTTTTAAGTGATTCTCCAATACTTATTGATTTTCCGTCAATTTTATTTTTTATTGCATAGGCAATTGCCATTGTTGCAATGATTCCAATCAAGCCTTCAAGCATTTGAATAATTCTAAAATAAAGTTTAAAACTCTCAAGTGATTCTCCAATTGGAACAAACGACAAAATTATGTTTATTGGAATATATACAATTAATGTGATAATTAAGATTAACTGAAAATTTTCTGTAAATCTTTTCCAAGATTCCGATAATATTTTACCTATAGAAAATTGTTTTTGGTAAATTTCTTGTGTCATAATGTTAAATTAAATTAGTAAATATATAAAGTTTTGCATAAAAAGGGATAGGGCACAATTACACATAACGTATGCGATTTAACGAAGTCGTTTAAGTTCGAAGCGGAGAACATTAAACGATTTGGGAAATGTCCCGAGCTGAGGGACTTTCCGTTAAATCGCTGTTTCTCGACCCGAACGGAATTTTTAGTCCCGCAGGACATAAAAATAGAGTGAGAGCGCAGCGGGGCAAGCGAACGTAGTGAGCGCAGAGTTTTCTTACTGCCGAAAATCAGATAGGTGCCGTAGTTTTTACTTACTTTAACATCAATAACTGCGAAGCAGACATTAGTTTAGTCGTAGGGGGTGGGGCGTTTATAAGTCGGAGTTTTCCTTATAGCTCTAGAATTTCCAGCCTTCTGCTCTGAATAATTCAACCACATCTATGGCTTCTATTGATTTCTGATTGCACACAAAAGGAATTCTTATCTTGTTTCCCCTTAGTTTTTCTTCAGTGACTACAATTCTTTTAATTTTAAAGATAGTTTGTTGTGTTTGTGAAGATAATTCTATTGCAAGGGCAATCACCCATGGATCTGCAGAGTGCTTAGCATTAACATCAATGAGTGAAGGATATTCTTTTAATATTTCTTGCACTAATTGGATTTGTTTAGCAGTAGGTATTTTGAATAGCTTTTTCTGCTTTTTAGCCCATTTAGCCAGTGTATCATCATAATTTTGTATTTCGTTTAGAACTTCTTTCGGAGCGATAAAGCGGTCATTTTGAATCAATTGGCTAATATTCTTCCAAACACTTACATAAACGTCCATTGCGTTGTGCTTATTCAGTTCTATAAGGGAAGAACTATCAATAATATAAACATTATCCGTCATTTTTTCGCCTTTGAGAGTACCTTGTCAAAACTCTTTGATTTAATTGATAAATAATTTAATGCATCAGTATAGGTTATGTGGGATTTGTCATAATTATTAGCAACTAGAGAAATGAACTTATTTCCAACTTCAGAAAGACATCTTACTTCAGAGGGTATTCCTCCGCCAGTTCCTTTTTCAGCTTCTGTTTTAGGCTTGATTTCTTCTTTCTTGAATCGTGCTAGAATAGCGTCATAATCTTTTATTTCAATATAATTTAATTTAAGCATATTCAAGAGAAGCATTGCTTTACTGACTTTGTATCTATTTGATAGATATTTGAGAGTTTCTTTTTGAGTAAGATTTGCCTTGTTTGTATTAAAAGCTGATTTTGCTAAGTCTTTAGGCAATAGAAATGCTGATGCAAATTCGTTGCACCATTTTTCTACATTATCTTTAAATGTATAAGTTGCATCGGGCAAATCAATTACTGATTCGCCTAGAAGGATGTGAGCGAATTCGTGCATTAATGAGAATATTCGAGCTTCAATGTTGTCTTTTGTATTTACTACGATTACACTTGGTGTTTCATCTACAAAGACAAATCCCCGTGCATCTTCAACAGGCATTGAGAACTGGAATAAATAAATATTTTGTTCTTCAAGAAGATCTCTTAAGTAATTGAATAATTCATAGGGCGATTTGAATTTTCTTTGTTTTTCTTCAGTTAGATTGAATTTTTCTCTAAACTTTAGAGCAACTGTTTCTGAATTGTCTGATATTTTTGCCCTTTCTATTTTTGATTTAGTGTCATAGTCAACATTTCGGGATAGTTCTTTACTAAGTTCTTGCAATCTTCTTGCATGTCTCATTACAAAAATTGTTTTTTTGTCAAATTTATTAGTTTTGTCAGGAAGCATTCTATAGTCTTTTGGCTTTGGTTTTTCTGTCAGAGGTTTTGATAATAGAAACGATGCAACAGGTCTTTTGAATATGTGTGATAACTCTTCCAATTGCCTAAACGATGGCTTTTTCTCTCCAGATTCCATCTTTTCAATATTTTGAGTACTGGTTTTTAGACGCTTCGCTATCTCTTCTTTTGTCCATCCTGAACTTTCTATTAACCACTTTAGGACAGATGTTTCCACACTTACGGTGATTGGTTGGTTTCTGGACATTTGAGTTAGTTAATTTGTCTGTATTGATTAAGTTTATTGTTTCTTTCCTGAATATTTCTCTTTTTTCTCAGCAACAGCCATAACTGGTAAATCTGTTACTGCGTAAGCATTGATTTTCTTGTCCTTCGTTTTTGCATATTCATGGTAAACAAGATCAAATAGAGCAGTTTTTAATCTGGATTTTAGTTTATCATTATCTACAATTCGCTTATAAAATGTCATATTACTATTAAGGAGTTTAGTCATTTCCTCATTAAAATACTTGTCAAATATTGCTTTAACATTATCTTTTGAATTGTGTTCTAATTTGCTTAATAAATCAATATTTCCCATCAAATTGTCTTTTACCCTGCCAAGAAATACTTTATCGTCATCTGTAAAATCAGTTCCGAAAGCGTCATTTAAGTCTTTGATTATTTTTGATAGCTTTTGGTTATCTTCAGGAGAGAATTCTCCAACGCCATCTGAAATAGGTTTAAGTTCTCCGTCAGCAGTCAATATAATTGACTTTTTTCCTTTATCAACTATCTTGTAAGAATCTATATCAACATCTTGAAGTACAGTATATGGTAAAGGATTGTTTATTGTAGGTAGTTTTTTCTGTAAAAATTTATTGAAAATATACATCTTTTCAAGATTTAAATCACTAAACGGAACAAGTTGAGAAAGGAATCCATAAATATTTTGATATCGTTTTAATGTCTTTTTGAATTCTACTTGCTCTTTCTTGTTTTTATTTTTGAAAGATTCAACAATTGGATTAAGTATTGCGTGAAGTTTTGGCTGGTTGGCATTTGTTTTCCAATTCTTTACAAAATTATCAACATCGCTTGTTTCAAAGACTTGATAATCCAGAAGCTTATCATGGAGTTCGTACAGTTTATGAGGATCTGTCGCTTCAGAGAGGAATGTAAACTCATAGTATGGCTGGAATGCCTTTTGTATAACCTCTGTCTTATTTGCAAAATCTAATATGAGCGTATCATTCTTAGTTTGATATATTCTGTTTGCTCTACTTAATGTCTGGACTGCTGTAATACCATTTAGAAGCTTATCCACATAAATGGTATGGAGCAATGGCTGGTCAAATCCGGTCTGGAATTTATTTGCAACTATGAGTATTTTATAGTCATCTGAAGCGAACGCATTTTCTATTGTTGTCTTTGATGGCAGATTGTTCATTGAATCTTCAGTATATTCTTGTTCATCATGCTTAACGGTGCCAGTAAATGCGACGAGTGTCTTAATCGGTAAATGTTCTTCTTTTATCATTTTATCAAATGCTTTTTTGTATAGGACTGCATGAAGTCTTGATCTTGTGACGACCATTGCTTTTGCTTTACCGCTTATTTTATTAACTGTCGAACTCATAAAATGATTGAGCATGATATCGGTTTTTCTTCCAATTGCTACAGGATGCTTCTCAACAAAGTTTCTCAATAACTTTTTTGCTTTTTTATCTTCATATTCTGGGTCGTCAGTTATTTTCTTGAAAAGCTTAAAGTATGTTTCATAAGTGAGATAATTCTTTAAAACATCTAATATGAAGCCTTCCTCTATTGCTTGCTTCATGGTATAAAGATGGAATGGGTGGAATTTTCCTCTATCATCTTTTGTTCCAAACATTTCCAAAGTTTTATTCTTCGGTGTTGCTGTGAATGCAAAGAAACTGATATTTTTGGTTGACTTGATTGTTTCAATTTCTTTTAATATCTCTTCATCTGACTCATCCAAATCTTGGCTTTCTAACGCTTCAGCTTCTTCCAAACTATTTGTTGTCAGTGCTCTTTTTAGTGCTCGTGCATTTGCACCAGCTTGAGACGAATGTGCTTCATCAATAATAACCGCATATTTCCGGTTAGGGAATTCACTAAGTTCTTCTAGAATGTAGGGGAATTTTTGAATCGTCGTTACTACAATATTGCTTCCTGTTTTTAGTGCTTCAGCAAGGTCTGATGAATGTTTCTTTTCATCTATAACTTCAACAATTCCTTTTATTTTTTCTATTCCCTGCACTTGATCTTGAAGTTGTTTATCTATTACTTTCCTGTCTGATACAACAATAACCATATCAAATACTCTATTATCTTGTTTGTCAAATTTATTGATTAAGCCATGGGAAAGCCACGCTATCGTATTTGTTTTTCCGCTTCCTGCACTATGTTGGATAAGGTAGTTTTTACCTGGCTTCGCATCTGATAAAAGATTATTGGTACATTCAAACTGATGGTATCTTGGGAAGATTGGCTTTTCTATTCCCTCTTTATCTTTCTTCATATAGATAAAATTAGATAGTAATTTTGAAAGTTTGTTTATCTGCAAGATATCGTTGTATAAGTAAGATGTTTTATAGTCATTTTGAACTTGTGGATTGTCAAGTGCTTTATTAAATGGCAAGAATTCTGTCCTGTACCCTTCAAGCTTTGTTGCCATGAATATTTTTTCATCGCTCATGGCAAAATGGACTAATGTCTTTTGGAAAATCACTTCTTTTGGATCTCTATCATTTTTGTATTGTGAGATTGCCTTTTCAACACCTTGCGAAAATGTATCTTTTAACTCGATTGTAATAATAGGAAGACCATTGATGAAAATGACTAAATCCAATCTGTTTCCCTTCTCTTTATGTTCGTACTCTAATTCATCAATGACAGAAAATATGTTCTTTTCAAATTTACTGAATAAGTCTGGATTCTTATTATTGTTTGGCTTTGGATAGAACAATTGGAAATTACATCCAACATCTTTAAACCCATTTCTTAAAATGTTTATTGTTCCTTTTGCGTCAATCTCTTTGACTAGTCTGAACAGGAATTTTTCTTCTGATTTGTCTCCGTAGATTTTTTGGAATTTCTTCCATTCTTTCTCTTGAGTATCTTGAATGAATTTAAGCGTTAATTCAGCGTCAATGCAAGCTCCTTTGTTAAAAGCTTGAGTTGTTCGTTTGTGATATCCTGTTGAGACTAGATGAGCAATAATATCGTTCTGAAATCCCTTTTCTGAAGTGTCTGATGTCATGCGGTAGCCTCTCTTACGTCAACTTTCCCTGTTACGACATGATGGATAAGCGACTTTTTATATTCTTCCATGAGTTCAATCTTTTTTTCTATCTTTTCAATGGTTTGATCTATCTTGGAAGTTTCTTTGTCGAGATACGAAGAGATTTGGAGTTGTTCAGATGGCGTAGGTAAAAAGAATTTATATTCCAAAATATCCCAAATATCTAAACTTGCTTGGTTTGCAGTCCCATGGGCATGAATATCTAGGTATTTTCTAAACGAATCTGTTCTTAACAAGTATGTAAAATAAGATAATCTTATTTTATTAGTTTTATCTAATTCTAATCTAACGGTATTTTGATTTAATAATGAATTTGAAAATTTTGATGGAACTACTGCAAATTGTCCTACTGCAGATTCTTTTACTTCAGGTTTACTCCCGACAGTGCTTAAAATAATATCTTCTACATGTAATTTAACTTTCTGAAATTCTTTTGCTAATTCGTAGGGTATAAAACTTTCTCCTTCTATAATGGTTTCATTTTTAATATCTGTTGCTTTAACTACGGGTACACCAGAATCAGCGAATATTTCTGATTTAAATGCAAAGCCCTTTGTGGTAGAACAAAAATGTTTAATTTTATGTTCTTCCCAACCTAAAACCGTTTCACCAATCCATTCAATTCCAGAATCTTTCAGTTTTGCTTTTTGATTGAGTCCTTTTGTCACAACGTGATTGATGAGCGCGATACGTTTTTCTTTGAGAAGGTCTATGAGGTGTTGGTCTTTTGAGATGAGAAAATCTATTTCTGAGGATTTGATATCTAGAAAAGAGGTGATGAGAGATTGCTCTTGAAAAGAGGGAACGGCTATTTGCATATTCGCATATTTCTGCCCATTGAAATTTTCAATTGTTGTCTGCACAGAGTATAATTTTATCTGAGCAAAAAATGATTCTGATCTTGTAAAATAATATAAAAATTTACTGTCATTTGAATTATTTGCTACAAATCTAACTAAATATCCAGCAAAGGAACATACTCCATGTTTCTTATTATCATAATACAAAGAAGTTCCTACTGAACCACTTCTTGCAATGAGCACATCACCCCTATTTAGTAAATATTCTTTATTAATTGTTTTGAAAGGCAAGTAAACTCCATTCTCAATTAATCTATTATTCTCACTAATATCAGTAATTCTCAAAAAACGAATACCCTCATCAACATATTTCTCTGCAGGTTCATTTAATCCATATTCTGCGCTTTTAGAACATATATGTTTAACTCTATTTATCTCCCAACTCTCAGGAATCTTCCCAATCCATTGAACTCCGGATTCTTTGTATTTTGGATAGGGTTTTAGTTTCACTTTATACCTCATCTCCTTTAGAGGGGTATCTTACCAATTTTTCTTTGTTCCAGTCAGGAGTCGCAATTTTTTCATCAATTAAGTCCAGTAAATCTTTAAGATTGTTAGAATCTTCAATTTTTATCTTATCTACTTCTACGCTGAAGCTATATTTATCGCCTCTTTGTTCTTTTAGAGTTTTTATCTTTTCAAACGTAATTTCATCTTTATATTTGTTAAAAATTCTTGTAATCTGGGAATTTAATGAACCGTTCTGAATAATGGTTTCTTTTAGTTTTAGAATATTTCCCTCAGAATCTGTTTTATCAGTCACTACATCAGCAACTTCAATAAAATTAAAATTATTAAAGAATTCTCTAGACCTATTTATACAATATTCATTTAATCTAAACAGAGTTTTGAAGTTCTTTCGGTGATATATTAAAATTTTATCACAATATAATCTTCGTTCATTGTCTGTATTGCCATCTATTAGGAAGTTTTTAAAAAAGATAAAATCAATGTAATCATCAAAATAGATAAAATCTCCCTCTAATTCTTCAATATCACCTTGATGTATGGAAAACTTCTTTTTTGCACTAACTGAAACTCTGCCTAATTTTCTAAAATACAATAATTCCTGACCTTGTTTTGAAAATTTTAGGATAGTGTAATAGTAATCTGAATAGTTGTTAGTTGCTAAGTCTATTTCTTCAGCAGAAAGTTTTCCCAGAAGATTGTTAAAATAATTATTCTGCTCAGCTAACTCAGCTTTTGTTATTTGATAATCTCTTGTATTAGAATCATCACTCATAAATTCATGAAACGCATCTAAATTTAAGCTAAAGTTATCACCTTCTCCACATAAGTATCTTTTGATTATTTCTTTAAATTTTTCTTTAAGATCATCACTAACGTTCAATTTTTTAACAGAAAGATATTCCTCTTCTGAAACACATTTTCTAGTATCTCTTTTTATTAAGAACGCCTCAACCGTCCAATCCTGTAAGTTTAGTTCCACTCTTTAAACACCTTCCCATCTAATTGAGACACTTTGATGTATCCTGTTAAGTATTGTTTTTTTGAGATAATGATTAACTCTTTTCCATCTTTGGTTTTAACATTTAAAATGTAATAGGGTATATAAAAAAGATTATATAATATCCCGTTTTCTTCTTTCAATATCAATACTAATCCTATAACAATAAAGATAATAGATCCTACAACCACGCTGGTCTTGGAAATTGTGTTGTCTTTGATGAATTCCGCTAAGAAAAGTATGAATGGAGAAAGTGAGCTAATGATATACCTCACATGAGAAGATTTCATTTCAGTACTTCTTATGTTAATCTCTTTATCTTGGTTTTTACTTTTTTTTAAAATAACCTGATAAAAGAGGTATACTGAAATAATGGAGAACATACACAAGATAAGGAATATTATATATTCTGGTTGGATTATATCTTTTATCGACCAAGATGTAATTCTTTTAGACAGAAAATAAGCCCAATAAACATATATCGGGAAGAAAGCTGTAAAAACATGCAATATCTTTCCGTAAAGATTCAATCGCTTTACCATCACTCAACATCCTCCTTAATGAGTTCCTGTATCTCTGAAGTCACTTGTGTAATGTCCTTTTCAATATCTTCAAGCGCTCTTGGTGCTTCGTACTTGTAAAAGTATTTAGTAAAATTAATCTCATATCCTATTTTGTCTTTGGAACGATCCATCCACGCATCAAGATAATAAGGAGTTACTTCTTTCTTGAAATAAGCACCTATATCCTGCTTTAATGGGATTTTCTCGGAGTCACGTAAATTGCTATCTACGACTTTTTTGCCTTTTACGAGAACGTATTCGGCAGTATCATCATGTTCAGATAATGCCATAATAATTGCGTTGACAAAGTTTGGAGCTAATCCAAATTCTTTCAAAGCTTTCTTTATTTTTTCCTCAAACTTATCCCAGTTTTTGTAAGTATCTGGACCAATTGTTTTCAAAGCTTTAACAATAGCTTCTTGTTTTTCTTTTCCAGCAGTCTCTTCTTCAAGCTTTTCTTCAGGATTTTTAGATTTACTCTCACTAAGTTTTGCAAATGCAGAAACAGAGTACAAATTTTCCAGCCTTTCTTCATTTACAACAAAATTAAGTTGCAGTGGTCTTTCAACGGTTATTTTAGTATATCCGAATTCTTCTTTATCGAATATTTTGGAGTGAACATTTGGTTTAAAGTCTGCATAAATCTGGACAATTTTCTCAATATGTCCATCTTTTCCAGTTGAAAGTTCATTTCTCTTATTTCCAAGACTCTTCCTCATTTTTTTAAAGAAAGAGGTAGCATCAATCAGCTGTATTTTCCCAACCCTTGCGGTTGACTTTTTATTGGTTAATATCCAAACGTACGTGTTAATCCCTGTATTGTAAAATAATTGGTTTGGTAAAGCAATTATGGCTTCTACATAATCATTCTCAATCATCCATTTTCGTATGTCACTCTCGCCACCACCAGCATCCCCGGTAAAAAGAGGAGAGCCGTTTGTAATTGCCGCAATTCTTGATTTTTCTCCATTGACTTTCATCTTTGAAGCCATATGCTGTAAGAATAATAATTGTCCATCATTAATCCGCGGAGTTCCTGCACCAAAACGACCTTCATAACCTAATTTTGCTTCTTTTTCTACTGCATCTTGGTCCATTTCCCATTTTTTACCGTATGGAGGATTAGAGATGATATAATCAAACTTCAGGTTGGGGAATTGGTCTTTTGATAATGTGCTTAATGGCCCTTTAATTTTATCTGAATCTTCACCTTTCATTAACATATCTGCTTTACAGATAGCATAAATCTCCTCATTCAATTCTTGTCCAAAAAGAGCAACCTCAATTTCTTTGTTTATAGTTGCAATATAGTTTTTGGACCCAGTTAACATACCTCCAGTCCCACATGCAGGATCATAAACGGTCTTAATTAGATTTTTCTGCTTAATCTCATCTTTATGCACTTCAAACATTAAATGAGTCATAAGTTCAACGATTTCTCTTGGTGTGAAGTGGTCTCCTGCTTCTTCGTTAGATTGTTCTGAAAATTTTCTGACAAGCTCTTCGAAAATTGTTCCCATTTCATAATTAGAGACTATATCTGGGTGTAAATCAACTTTTGACTCTGAAAACTTTTTAATCAATAAGAAAAGCAATTCATTTTTTGCAAGTTTTGTGATATGAATTTTAATATTAAATCCAGATTCTCCAAAAATATCCTGAACATTTTTGCTGAAGCAATCCATGTAATGTAATAGATTTTGCTCTATGTGCTCTGGATCTTCAAGCAAGGTCTTAAAATCATATTTTGAATAATTATAAAAATCCTGCTTTGAAGCATTCATCAGCAGATGCTCTTTATTCTCTATTGTATCTTTATACTTTTTATATGTTTCAAGAACATTTTTTTTAGTATCGCTCAGTACACAATCAAATCTCTTTAGGATTGTGAATGGAAGTATAACTTTTTGATACTCGTTTCGCTTATATGGTCCCCACAATAAATCTGCCAAATCCCAGATAAAGCTGACTTTTTCTTGAAAATTACTCATTCTTCACTTCCTCTAATTCTTTTTTCATAAGCGTTTCAACTTTTCTAGAAATAATCATATCGTTCTCTTCACAGTACTTCTTGTATTTCTCGTAAACTTTCTCATCAAGACTTAATGCAAATGTTTTTCTACCCATATAATCCCATATAAATACCTATGTTTATAAGTATTACTCTTTTAATTTAACGTTCGTACGCCCCACCCCCCTCGTCGTTTAAAGTAAGTAAAAATTTGGGTGAAGCAAAGCGTAACCGTTTAGCAAATGTTAGATGAAGTTTACAATTTCATTACTCTCGTTTTCGTTGGACTGCTAAACGAAGGCACCTATCTTTTTAGATTTTCGGGAACGAAGTGAACCAACTAGGCAGTAAGAAAATTTTGAGAAACACCTATTAAGCGCTATATTCGCGCTTAATTATGCCATTTTCAAACAAAAAGCGAAATATTTATATGGTTGCAGCCATCAAAGAGATTCATGCTCA